>DBFBJF010000226.1:0-13319 GCA_048203265.1 Candidatus Merdiplasma sp. | reverse complement strand
TCCGGTGGCATGCAAGTAACATAGAAGAAAATTAACGGAAATAGAACAGGTGCGATGGAGAGTTTGTGACCTTGGTATGACCAGAATGTCATAAGATGATATACGAGTCGAAAAAAGGGATGAACCGTGCACAGCGGAGAGGGCCCAGAACTGTCAGGAAGAGAGACAGAACGGAAACGCCTGTACCAAAGCGCATTGTCTGAAAGGCAGGAGAAAAAATGGGGAAAAAACAGACATTCATCGTTGAGATAAAGGATACACGCTGCCAGAGCTGGCAGGGAAGCGTGGAGTGGGTTCAAGAGCAGAAAAAGCAGTCGTTTCGAAGCGTGATCGAGCTGCTTAAGCTGATGGATTCGGCCATCGGGGAAGAAGATATTGATTGGGACCATTGACGCGGGAAAGGGTTCGGTGTGAACATGAAAGTTGATCTGTTCGGCAGATTTTGTCTGAGCGATGGAGATCGCTCAATGAGTGAGAAGGACTTTCACTCAAATAAATTGGTGAAGCTTCTTGTCTACATACTGCTTTACCGCCACAGAAATCTGACCCATCAAGAACTGATGGAAATTTTCTGGGAAGATGATAAAACGAGAAATCCGGAGGGAGCGCTGAAGAATCTGGTGTATCGTCTGCGGTCACAGCTTCGCTTCTTCGGGGAGCGGGAATATATTCTCACATTGCCCGGGGCTTATCAGTGGAATCCTGAGGTATATGTGGAAACGGATTATGAGAAATTTGAACTGATGACCAAAGCGGTGCGTGCCCAGGACAGCGAAGAGGAGAAAAAACGCCTGGGCGAGCGGGCAATCGAAATCTATCGCAAGGATGTATCTGCCAGTGTGGCTTCCGAGGACTGGATGGTGTCCATTCTCACTTACTACCGGCTTCTCTATATGGAAACAGTGAAAACGCTGGGAGATATTTTTGAGAGAGAACAGGACTGGGACCGCCTGGAGACCCTTTGCCTGCGTGCGCTGGAAGTGGATGGCCTGGATGAAGATATCTATTGCTGGCTGATCAGGAGTCAGATTGGAAAGAAAAAATATGATCTGGCTATGGAGTGGTATGATAACGCAAAGAAAACGTTCTATGATAATCTGGGTATCCGTCAGGTGGCGCGGTTTGATGAAATCTATGAGGAGATTCTGGAGCTCTCAAGCAACCGCAGATCGGACATGAAGGGCCTTTTAGGTTCTGTGTGTGAAAAAGAAAAGCCCAAGGAGTCTTTCTTGTGTGAGTATTCCATTTTTCGTGAAATTTACCGGATTGAGGCCAGGCGCATGAAGCGGACGGGAATTGCGGAGTACTTGATCCTTATTTCCGTGAAAAAAAGCGGAAGCAGGCAGCTGGACAGTGTGGATGCCACTGTAAAGGCGGGAATGCAGATTCTGGAGCAAATTCTAAAAAGCACACTGCGCATCGGTGATGTGGCGGCAAAATACAGCGCAACTCAGTATGTTCTGCTTCTTCCCACCTGCAATTATGAATCGGCATTGCTGGTGGCGGAGCGGATCGATAAAAAATTTCGAAGTGCGGCCGGAAAACGGCGGCTGCTTCTTCATTTTGAATTAGAAGCACTGTCGGCCTCTGGAGAAATCGGATGAAGGGAAGTATGTCTGTGGAAGAGAAAAGAGCAGCGCCTGTGTCTCTGGTAAAGGGTGTGTGGGTGTGCGTGGATCGTTGTGGAAATTATGACCTGGCAGGCAGAATCTACAGTGGGCCGGGAGGGCAGAGGACGGAATTTGAAAATGTGGCGGATCTGCTGCTGAAGATTGACACGATTTTGGATGCCCGAAAGTCTCCGCAGGCGTTTCAGAAAAAGAGAAGTTTCCAGAAAAAGAAAAAAGAAGCGGGAAGCGGGAAAACGGAAGAGCGATCCCCTGGAGAAGCAAATCAGGAGTTGGACTTTCAGACTGTTCTGCGTCAGAGGGGGGACTACGGGACCTTCAATATCGACATAGAATCCAGAATGCACACCAGCTGGCAGGGGTTTGTGAAGGACGAGACGGGAAGACTGATCGGTGTTTTCGAGAGCGAGCTGGGGCTTATTGACATTTTGGTTCGAAGAGGACGTCAACTGGCAGTTTTGACGGACCAGTCTGCAAGGTAATTGGAGGAAGCGGCTGTATACAAAGCTGTTTCCTTTTTTAAAATCTTCCATAATGGATGGCCGTGGCCTTGTTGTGTTGGAAGAAAGTATGATATGATGTATCATAATATCATGTTCGCTTTATGTTTTCATGAAAAGGATTTTTGGAACGGAACAGAAAAATGACAAGAGAAGGAAAACGGAAGCTGTTTAAAAAAAGATATTACTGGGTTATTTTGGTCATATTTTTGATGCTTATGCTGGGCAGCCTGCTCATTTTTTTCTTCGGAATTCAGAAACAGATTGAAGAGAAGGTGAAAAATTCCGCTCTGGAGGATCTGACCAGGGACAGCGGCCAGATCCGGTCCGTAATGGAACTGTCGCTCTCTTATCTGTCGGCCGTCTCCGACTATATCAGTGAGGGTGAGAAACGGGAGTGGGCTGATTATCAGAGGCTGCTGGAGGAACTGCGGGGAACGGGCTTGAAGCGTGCCGGGATTGCAGATGCCGCAGGAGAGATGTACTATCAGGATGGCAGCCGGGAGGATGTATCCGGAGAGGAGTATTTTCAGAGAGCTATGCAGGGACTGCAGACGGTGAGCGACCCGCTTGGAGGGGAGACCATCGGGGAAGCGGAGATTGTTTTTGCGGTTCCCATCCGCAGCAGAGGAGAGGTTGTCGGCGTTCTGGCCGGTATCTATGATGTGGATGGAATGAGCGAGATGCTGTTCGGGGAAGGATACGATGGGGACGGCTATGTCTTGATTACCAATGCCCTTGGTGAAGTGGTAGCGCACAGCTGCCAGGAGGAGTTGTCTCAGCTTTCCAGGAAGGGCATTTTTGCGTCCTATGGGGAAAATGGAAGCTCTGCAGGATCGGGAAGTCTGTGGGATGCTTTTGCCGGGGAACATGCGGGAACTTTATCTACAGTCTGGAATGGACAGGAATATTTAACAGCCTATGGTGCTGTGGGTTTCAATGGTTGGATGATTTGCTGCGCTGTTTCTGATGAGGTGGTTCGAGAACAGTATGGGTTTATCACAAATTCTGAGATCATTCTGTTTGGAGTGGTGCTTTTGTGGGTGGCCCTGATGCTGGTGACCATTCGCAGTATTACCCACAGAAAAGAGGAACAACTGATTGAAATAGCCCAGACGGATGCGTTGACCGGACTTTTGAACAAAGAGAGCACGGAAGAAAAAATAAACGAATGGCTCTCCATGGCTGAGGGGGATTCCGTGCAGGCATTTTTGATGATGGATATCGACCGTTTTAAGGAAATGAACGATCTGTATGGCCATGTGCTGGGAGACGAGGCACTGCGCCGAATCGGAACGCTGCTGAGGAGTTTCTTCCGGGAGGGAGATTTGGTGGGAAGAATTGGCGGGGATGAGTTTGTGGTGCTGATGAAAAATATTCCCTCCGCCCAGCATGCGCAGGAGCGGGCAAAACAGCTCTCACAGGAAATGAAAAAAATTCAGATTAAGGGTATGGAACCGATACGGTTTACCGGCAGCATGGGACTGGCATTTTACCCGGTTCATGGAAAAACGTATCTGGAGCTGTACCGCTGCGCGGACGAAGCCCTCTACCGTGTAAAGAGAAATGGGCGGGACGGATGTGCCATGTATGAAAAACTTTACACAGATTTTACCTGATGCCTCCATCGGATTTTACTATGATGTGATACTTTCATAGTTACGGCAGTTATCAGGAAGTCAATTGGGGATGAAAAAGAAAAAACTGCGAAAACTATTAAAAAACTGTTTGACACGGTAAGCTGGACGCAGAAAAGAGGAAACCCATGGATATATTTGACTTCTTGACCTTGCTTGGAGGCTTGGCCCTGTTTTTGTATGGAATGGGAACGATGGGAGACGGCCTTGCCAAACTTTCCGGAGGACGGATGGAACGCCTGCTGGAGCGGCTGACCTCCAGAAGACTGACGGCGGTACTGCTGGGAATGACGGTGACGGCGGTAATTCAGTCTTCCTCTGCCACCACAGTGATGGTGGTTGGCTTTGTGAATTCCGGAATGATGAGACTCTCCCAGGCAGTAGGGGTAATCATGGGCGCCAACATCGGAACCACCATTACCTCCTGGCTGCTGAGCCTGACGGGTATTGAGAGTTCCGACTTTTTTCTGCAGCTGCTCAAGCCCTCCTCATTTTCTCCGGTTTTAGCGGTGATTGGAGTGTCACTGCTGATGTTTTCCAAGAAGGAGAAGAAAAAGGAAGCGGGAACCATTCTGGCCGGCTTCGCCATTTTGATGACCGGGATGGAGACCATGAGCGGCGCGGTGAAACCGCTGGCCCAGATGGATGGATTTACCAGGATTTTTACGCTGTTCTCTAATCCGGTGCTGGGAATGCTGGCCGGCGCTCTGCTGACGGCGGTGCTGATGAGCTCTTCCGCTTCTGTGGGCATCTTGCAGGCATTGTGTTCCACCGGTGTTGTGACTTATAGCGCGGCGATTCCAATTATTATGGGGCAGAATATCGGAACCTGCGTGACCGCCCTTCTTTCCGCCATCGGCGCGGGAAGGAATGCCAAGCGGGCGGGGGCGGTTCACTTGTACTTTAATGTGATTGGCACAGCACTGTTTATGACGGCCTTCTATCTGGCAAACAGTGTATGGCAGTTTGAATTTTTGAGAGAGGCAGCGTCTCCGGCTGGGATTGCGGGAGTGCACAGCTTGTTTAATATCGGTACGGCCGCAGTGTTATTTCCCTTTGGAAATGAGCTGGAGCGGCTGGCGACAGCGACTATACCGGAGCATTGAGGGATTTCACAGAAGAAGAGGTGGGAAGATATGGCATGTATTTATATTGTGGAAGATGATACGGACATCAGGGAGATCGAGGCGATTGCTCTGAGGAACAGCGGCCATACGGTGGTGGATTTTGTCAATGGCAGAGCCTTTTTCCATAAAGTGGAGGAGAAGGTGCCGGATTTGGCGATTTTGGACATTATGCTGCCGGACATGGACGGCTATGAGATTGTAAAAAAGCTGCGTGCGAACCCGGGAACGAAGCGGGTACCGGTGATTATGGTGACAGCAAAAGCCACGGAGATCGACATGATCAAGGGATTGGAGATGGGGGCGGACGATTACATTAAGAAGCCATTCTCTGTGATGGAGCTGATTACCCGGGTAAAGGCGGTGCTGCGTCGGACTATGGAGGGGGATAACAGCAAATTTATCACCGTGGGAGAAGTGTTCCTGGACAATGAGCGTCATATGGTTTATGTGAACGATACGGCGGTGGAGCTGACTTTCAAGGAGTATGAACTTCTGAAACTTCTGATGAGCAACTGTGGTATCGTAATGACCCGGGAGATGATCATGCACCGGGTGTGGGGCACGGAGTTTGAGGGGGAATCCCGCACGGTGGATATGCACATCAAGACACTGCGCCAGAAGCTGGGGGCCAGCGGGTCCAGGATCAAGACGGTGCGGAATGTGGGTTATGTGATGGAATAGGCGGGAGCATCAGATATGAGAAGGAAAATCAACAAGCAGTTAATTGGGATTGCTGTGGTGGGAATTTTTGTGACTATGCTTCTTATGACAGCAGTCTTTTATGATTTGTTCCGCAGGCAGGTGGAGGATGATCTGCGGGTCAATGCGTATATTTTAAAAAATACAGATATTTTTCAAACGGAATCCCCCGATGAGATTCACCTGGATATGGATGAACTGCGGATTACCTGGATTGCGAAAAATGGGGATGTCCTTTACGACGATGATGTGGATGTGTCGGAGATGAGCAACCATTCCAACCGTCCGGAGGTGGAGGAAGCCTTTGTCAACGGGGAGGGGAGAGCGATCCGCGAGTCCAGCACGCTGGGGCAGAGCACCTACTATTACGCCGTTCGGATGGAGGACGGCTCCGTGCTGCGGGTGGCGCGGGAGGCCAATAATATTTTCAGCGTTTTTCAAAGCGCGCTGCCCAGCATTTTTCTCATCACGCTGGTGATGGTGGTGATCTGTGTCATTCTGGCCCGGTTCCTCACGGGAAAGCTGATTCGGCCTATCGAGCAGATGGCGGTGGACATGAATGACGGAACAATCAAGCCGGCGTACCGGGAACTGGTTCCCTTCGCCAATATGATTCGCGCTCAGCATGAGAATATCCTGAAAAACGCCAAGATGAGACAGGACTTTACGGCCAATGTCTCCCATGAGTTAAAGACGCCCCTGACTGCCATCTCCGGCTATGCGGAGCTGATGGAGAACGGCATGGCCCGGGGACCTGAGGTGGAACGCTTTGCCGCGGAGATCCGCAGGAATGCCAACCGGCTGCTGTCTCTGATCAATGACATCATCCGGCTCTCAGAGCTGGACAATATGGAGGACGCGGTTACCTTTGAGCAGGTGGACCTCTATGAGGTGGCCTGCAAATGCGCGGACAGCCTGCGGATCAATGCCCGCAAGCATGATGTGTCCTTTGCCCTCCAGGGGGAGCCGGTGCTGATACGGGGAAACCGGGAGATGATTATTGAGCTGGTGAACAATCTCTGCGACAACGCCATCCGCTACAATGAGAAGAACGGATGGGTGGCGGTGACCGTCAGAAAGGAGGAGAACCAGGGCGTGCTGGTGGTGGAGGATAATGGCATCGGAATTCCCAAGGAGCACCAGGACCGGATCTTCGAACGCTTTTACCGGGTGGACAAGAGCCGCTCCAAGCAGACCGGAGGGACGGGCCTTGGACTGGCCATTGTCAAGCACATTGTGATGCTCCACGATGCCCAGTTGGAGCTGGTGAGTGAGGCGGGGAGCGGGACGAAGATTACGGTGACTTTCTTGTGCTGAATTCAGAATTTTCTTCCGATTTATGGATATAATAAGAAATAACTGGACAAAAGATTTTTTCTGTACGATAATAGAGGCGGGATCATTCCCACCAACAAATAGAAAGCGAGGTATTTCGGATGCCAGAGTTAAAGGGAAGCAAGACGGAGAAAAATCTGATGACCGCATTTGCGGGAGAGTCAGAGGCCAGAAACAAATATACTTATTATGCGTCAAAGGCCAGAAAGGATGGATACGTACAGATTGCCAACATCTTTGAGGAGACGGCCAACAACGAGAAGGAGCACGCCAAGATGTGGTTTAAGCTGCTCCGGGGCGGAATCGGCTCCACCATTGAGAACCTGAAGGACGCCGCGGCGGGTGAGAATTATGAGTGGACGGATATGTACGCCACCTTCGCCAAGGAAGCCAAGGAGGAAGGGTTTGACGCCATTGCCAAGCTGTTTGAGGGCGTGGCGGCCATCGAGAAGGAGCATGAGGAGCGCTATCTGAAGCTGCTGGCCAATGTGGAGGGAGGCCTGGTATTCAGCCGGGATGAGGATATGATCTGGCAGTGCTCCAACTGCGGACACGTATGTATCGGGAAAAAGGCTCCGGAGGTTTGTCCGGTGTGCGCCCATCCCCAGAGCTACTTTGAGCTGAAAAAGTCCAACTACTAAAGAGAGGAGATGGCGCTGAAAACTCTTTCAGCCGCATCTCATTTAACAAAAGAATACTCCTTACGAAACTGTAAGAAATCAGAGGGAAATGTAAGCCAATCCTATGGCAGCGCATTTCCCTTTTTTGATATGCTGATAATACCAGGGGAAAATAGCCTTGAACCGGGCCACGCTTGCATGGCAGCGGCAAAAAGGCTGTTTTCTCCGCCAAAATAGGAGGAAGCAGTGGAAGGGGAGAATATCATCATGAAGAGGATTGCAAAGTATTTGGCGAAACTGTGCCTGCTGTTTCTCACGGCGGCCTTTTGCCTGATGGCTACAGCGGGAATTGTGCTGGGATTTAAGGGATATACCATGTACCGGAGCGCGGTGCGTCAGGAGCCGATAGAGGAAAAGCTGCGTCAGGTGCAAAACTCGGAAGAGTTTGTTCCCTTTGAGGAGCTTCCGCAGATTTACGTGGATGCGGTGACTGCCGCTGAGGATAAACGCTTCTGGAATCATCACGGGATCGATCTGCTGGCCATGGCCAGAGCGGCCTTTCATGATCTGCAGGCGATGTCCTTCGTGGAGGGAGGCAGCACCATCACCCAGCAGCTGATGAAGAATCAGTATTTTAACCAGGACAAAAATATCGAACGGAAAATAGGAGAGATTTTTGGCGCGCTGAAGCTGGAGCAGGAGTGCAGTAAGCGGGAAATCTTTGAGTGGTATGTCAATACGATTTACTTTGGAAGCGGCTATTACGGGATCGGGGAGGCCGCCAGGGGATACTTTGGGAAGGAGCCGTCCCAGCTTGAGGATTGGGAGGCTCTGCTGCTGGCGGGCCTTCCCAACGCGCCGTCCGCCTACAGTCCGGACGCCAGTCCCAGGCTGGCACTGCAGAGGGCCAGGCAGGTGGCGGACTGTATGATAAAGTGTGAAATGATAACAGATAAACAGGCGGAAACGATGATGAAATGTCTGGGTGATTTTGTCACAGAAAAAAAGCTGGAAACAGGGTAGAATATACAACATGAAGATGAAAAACGGAGGTACAGAATATGTCAGTGATACAGATTACGAAACAGAATTACCAGCAGGAAGTAGAAGGCAGTGAAAAGCCGGTATTGTTGGATTTTTGGGCCGCATGGTGCGGACCCTGCAGAATGCTCTCCCCCATCGTGGATGAGATTGCCGGGGAGCATCCGGAAATTAAAGTGGGAAAGGTCAATGTAGACGAGGAACAGGAACTGGCAGCACAGTTTGGGGTGATGACCATCCCCTCCCTCTTTGTGATGAAGCAGGGAAGGATTGTGAACCAGTCAGTGGGCGTAAAGCCCAAACAGCAGATTTTGGCGCTGCTGGGCTAGAAGGGAAGCGGAGGCCATGGAGAAACTTTACGATGTGATTGTTCTGGGAGGCGGCCCGGGAGGATACACCGCAGCTATGTACGCAGCCAGAGCCGGGCTGGATACCCTGGTGCTGGAGCGGATGGCTCCGGGCGGCCAGATGACAGAGACTATGCAGATTGACAATTACCCGGGATTTGAGGAAGGCATTGACGGCATAACTCTGGGGGAGAAGATGAAAGCCGGGGCGGAGCGCTTCGGAGTGCAGACCCGATTTGCGGAAGCCCTGGGGGTGGATCTGAAAGGAAAAAGCAAGACCGTGGAGACTGACGGGGACACGTTCCATGGCAGGACCATCATTCTTGCCACCGGGGCCAGACACCGCCATCTGGGCCTTGAACGGGAGGAGGAGATGATTGGCCGGGGCGTGGGGTACTGCGCGGCCTGCGACGGAATGTTTTACCGGGGAAAAACGGTGGCAGTGGTGGGCGGAGGAAATTCCGCTGCCGCGGATGCCATGCTGCTGTCCCGGATTGCGAAGAAGGTGTACCTGATTCACCGCAGAGATACACTGCGGGCGTCAAAGGTATATCATGATCCCCTGAAAAAGGCAGAAAATGTGGAGTTCGTGTGGAACAGCACGGTCAGCGGCCTTCAGGGAGTGGAATTGCTTCATGGAGTGACGCTTAACAATGTGAAAACCGGGGAGGAGAGTGCGCTCCCGGTGGACGGGCTCTTTATCAGTATCGGCAGGGCTCCGGAAACGGGCCTGTTTGCCGGCCAGCTGACATTGGACCAGCAGGGGTATATTGTGGCGGATGAGACCACACGGACCAGCCTGCCCGGGGTGTTTGCCGTGGGGGATGTGAGGACAAAACCCATGCGCCAGATTGTAACCGCTGTTGGGGACGGAGCAGTGGCAGCCCTGTACGCGGAGGAATATCTGGCGGGGGAAGCCTGACAGAGGAATGCCGTCGGAAAGCCCCTGCGGGAAGCAGCGCAGAGGGTGCATGGCATGATCAGAAAATATTTTGCAGAGGATAGGACAGGGGCCCGGACTACTCGCAGTCCGGGCTCCAGTCTGTTTCGGAAAGGGGAGCGGTCTTGCCGGTGGGCGGTATATGATATTTTTGGCGGTAAGCGTAATAAAAGGAAGAATAATTCCGAAAACCGCTGCGGTAGCAGGCCTCTGTCACTGCCATGCCGGAGCTCATGTATCCTCTGGCCAGAAACAGCCGTTTTTCCGTGATATAGGTTCCGATGGTATAGCCGGTCTCCGCTTTAAACAGATGCATCAGATAAGAACGGTTGAGAAAACAGGCTTTGGCAATGGCATCCACGGTCAGCGTCTCCTGAGTCAGATGGTCGTTGATGTACTCCATAACGCGAAGTACAGTGGGATTTGCCGTGACAGCCTGGGCGTAGCCCATAGGCTCCGCCATGAGAGCCCGGTTTAAGAGAATCAGAAACTCGGTAAGTTTTACTCTGCGATAGAGGGAGGCGGTGTAGCCGTTATCTTTGGACGCTGAAGCCAAATCCCGGATCATTCGGGGAAAATGGAAAGCCTCAGGGCTGGAGAGGCGCACCAGACTGGAACAGTTTTCCCGGCCCTGGCGAAAACACCGGAAAAGATCCCAGCCCTCCTGTTCCAGCCGGTCAAAAAAGGAGAAGGAGAGATAGAGAATAACCCGCTCGTAGACGGAAGAATCGTGAATCAGAGGACGGTGCACCTCGCCGGCTTCCACCAGCACCACATCCCCGGGGACCAGGTCGTACTGACGGCCCTCCACCACATAGCTGGCATTGCCCCGCAGAAAGATCAGAATTTTGTGAAAGTCGTGATAATGGGGAGCAAAGACGGTCTGGGGCTGATCCGTGATATGAAAAATCTGGAAATCGCTGTCCAAATATCCGGTTTTCCTGGAAGATGAAGTCATGGACATCCCCTCCTTGTTTTTAATCAATCGTATGATGCCGAAGGCATAAAAGCGTCAGACCTCTGATAGGATCATATCATTTAACCGCACTATTTACAAGATTTTTGGCACAAAATCCATATTCATATGAAATAATGACTGATATGATATAGTAACAGGTTCCCAATGTCCTGCCGGACGGAGAAGGGCAGGCGGAAGAAAAGGGAAAGCCGTTGCGATGAAGGGCAGAAAGTGAGGACAGCATGGATACAGTTCTTTTTAAATATCACGGTCACGGAGAGGATTATCTGGTGTATGACACCTGCATTAACGGAGAAAGATTGGACGCAAAGGCAGTGCGTGCCATCTGTGCCAGAAATTTTGGACTGGGGGCTCTGGGAATTTTGGCTGGTCCTGTGCAGGAAGGGAACACGGCGGGAGTGAGGATGTATCGTCCTGACGGCAGTCAGGCAGATCCCAGCGCCAGCGAGAAAGAAATTTTCAGCAGTTATCTGAAGGACGCAGGCTATCTCGGGGCAGAGGCAGCGGAAAGCTTCACTGGCGGGGAGGGAGGAAACCGGGAAGAGTCCCCTTCCGGCTTGGAGGAAGCGAAAGCCGTGGGGAAGCTGTTTCTCTCCGATGAGTTTATGAAAAAGAATCACCTTTGCACAAACCGGTATGGCCGCTGATCCCCCCGGGGCGGGGTGCTGTAAATAGTAACTTTCCGCGGGCGGGGCCCGGGATTTACACTGTACAAAGAGATTTCTTTTCGCTATAATAGAATAACCAACGATAACCACAGGGGTTGCCGTAAAATATGAGAGACCGTTTTGCGAAGCGGACGAGAGTGTTTTGCGACGCCCCTTTTGTGTGCCTGATAAGAGATGTGACCGATGAGCCAGGAGAAACAGAGGGAGACAATGGAAGAAATCAAAAGGAACAGTGGAATGGAGCGAGAATACCGGAACAGAGCGTATCAGGTGGCGGCCCTGGACATGGACGGCACCGTTCTGAATGATAAAAAGAAGATGGATGAGGACACCAGAAGGGCCATCCATGAGGCTCTGGCCGCAGGAAAGGAAGTGGTCTTCTGTACGGGTAGATCCTACGCGGAGATGGAGGAGACTCTGCGGGAATTTCCGGATATGCATTATCTGTGCGGGGAGAGCGGCGCGCTGGTTTATGATCTGCGCGCGGGACGGCCGATCCGGATGGTATCCATGGAAAAGAATGTCATCAGCCAGCTGTGGAAGGTGACGGAGGGCAGAGACATCATGGTTCAGATTTTCAGCGAAGGTGCTTCCCTGGGAAACCGGGGGCAGCTGGGCCGGATGGCTCACTATCAGATGGGAGTCTACCAGGAGGCCTTTGACCGGGTGTGCACGCCGGTGGAGGATGTGAAGACCCTGGCCCTGGAGCCGGGCCGCAGTGTGGAGAAGGTGAATCTTTACCATACCAGCCCCGCGGAGCGGGAGAAAACCTGGGAAATGCTGAGGCGCATGGGGATAAAGACTACTATGGTCTACTCCGAAATCTCCTCCCTGGAATGCTCGGCTCTGGGACTCAGCAAGGCATCCGGCCTTGGGGCCATCTGTGAAGTGATGGGCATCACCATGGATCAGGTGATCATGGTGGGGGACGCAGACAATGATCTGGAGGCTCTGCGGGCGTCCGGGCTGGCAGTGGCCATGGGAAATGCCAATGAAAATGTTAAAAAGATATGTCAGGTACAGGTGGCGGATAATAATCACAACGGATGCGCGCAGGCCATCCAGCGGTATTTGCTGAAAAGAGAGGGATAGACAGGTGGAAGTGATTGCGAAGATTCACAGTGATTTCAAAGAGAAATTCGGGATTCCCCGCCAGAGCGGCATTGTGGAGGAATTAAAGGCTCGGATTGTTTTTGAACCCAAGTATCGGAATCCCCATGCGGTGATGGGACTGGAGGAATTCTCCCATATCTGGATCCTGTGGCAGTTCTCCCAGGCTGTGAGAAAGGAGTGGTCGCCCACCGTGCTGCCTCCAAGGCTTGGGGGCAACACCCATGTGGGCGTATTTGCCACCCGCTCTCCGTTCCGGCCAAATCCCATCGGGCTCTCCTGCGTGCGGCTGGAACAGGTGGAGATGGACCCGAAGCTGGGGCCGGTATTGCTGGTGGCCGGGGCTGATCTGATGGATGGGACGCCTATTTTTGACATAAAACCCTACGTGCCTCAGGCTGACAGCCATCCTCAGGCATTGGGCGGATTCAGCGCCAATGTAGCGGATTATCGCCTGCAGGTTGAGATTCCGGAAAACTGGCTGCGGCAGATCCCCGAGGAAAAACAGGAAGCGCTGAAAAAGGTGCTGGCAGAGGACCCCAGACCGGCTTATCAGAAGGAAGCGGGAAGAGTTTACGGATTTTCCTTTGCCGGTCAGGAAATCCGCTTTCAGGTAAACGGAAATGTTCTCACGGTTTGCGGAGTGGAGAAGGCGCGGTAAAAGCGTTCCGCGGATATTTGTGTGAAA
>DBFBJF010000225.1:0-4427 GCA_048203265.1 Candidatus Merdiplasma sp. | reverse complement strand
CCTTGTACGCCTCCGCAATGGGCGTCAGTTCACTCTGCTCTTTCATCAGCTTCTGAAACCGGGGCGGATCATTGATCACAGCCGGTTCATTCAGCATATTCAAAATCTCTTCCAGATGAATCAGCATATCTTCCAGTTTGTCAAACATGTCATCCCTCCTGAATCTCTTCCTCAGCTCCTGCGTCCGATGACCACCCGGTCAAGGCCCGCCAGATCCTGGATCACCTCAACCCGGGAATAGCCTGCCCGGCGCATCATGGCGGACACCTCCGCCCCCTGTTCGCTGCCGATCTCAAACATGAGCCATCCGCCCTGCTTTAGGTACAGATCGCTCTCCCCGATAATTTCCCGGTAAAAATACAGCCCGTCACCATGCCCGTCCAGTGCCGTTCTGGGATCATGAAGCCGGACCTCCTCCATGAGCCGGCCGATGGTTCCCGTGGGGATGTAGGGCGGATTGGATACAATCAGGTCAAAGCTTCCGTGAATCCGTTCAAACAGATCGCTCTCAATGAAACTGACCGCAGCGTCCATCCGAACCGCGTTTTCTCTGGCCACTTCCAGCGCGTCGGCGGAAATGTCACTGGCTGTCCCCACAATTCCCGGACAAAGCTTCATCAGACTGATGATGATGCAGCCGGAGCCGGTGCAAAGATCCAACACCCGCATCCCCGGCTTCGCTTTTTTCATGGCGGTCTCCACCAAAATTTCCGTGTCCTGCCTGGGAATCAGCACCTTATCATTGACTCGGAAGGACAGCCCCATAAACTCCTGCTCCCCGGTGATGTGCTGCAGCGGTATCCGCTTTCCCCTCTCCATCAGCACTGACTGGTATCTGGTGTAGGTTTGCCCGTCCATCTGCTGGGCCATCCGCAGCAGATACTCCGTGCGGCGAAAACCGCAGACATGCTCCAGCAGGCACCAGGCATCCGTCTCCGGCTGGGGAACCCCTCTGGACTCCAGATAGGCGCGTCCCTCCTCCAGCGCTTCCCGGTACGTCATGGCTTTTCGCCCTCCTCCAACTCATAATGGGCGCCAAAATTCTCATTCAGATATTTTTTCCAGTCAAAAACCGCCTCCACAGAGGCAATCCCCACCTCAATCATGGAGTCGTCCGGCTCTTTGGTAGTAAGTGCCTGCAGGCACAGCCCCGGCTTGCTCAGAATATTGACTACCTTGTTGTCATACCGTCCGGCCAGACGGATAAATTCATAGGATACTCCGGCAATTACCGGAATTAACAGCAGCCGGATCACCAGCCGCCACACCGGGGAATCCACCCGGATAAACAGAAAGAAAATCACGCTGACCACCATGACAATCAGCAGAAAACTGGTGCCGCAGCGCTTGTGCTGCCTGGAACTTTTGCGCACATTTTCCACATTCAGCTCCATGCCGTGCTCAATGCAGTTGATGCACTTGTGCTCCGCTCCATGGTACATAAAGGTGCGCTGAATGGTCTCCATTCTGGAGATCAGCACAATATATCCCAGGAAAATAGCCATGCGCAGCACAGCCTCGGAGATGGAAATCAGCGTCTCGGACGCGGTCAGATACCTCAGCCCCCGTGAGAGGAAATAGGGAAGCAGCATAAAGAGTGCCACGGAGATGATGATGGAGAACGCCACAGTAAAGCCCATGAGCACACTGTTATCCTCCTTCTTCTCCTCCTTCGGTGTCTCCGCTTTGCCCCGTTTTTCCACCCGGGCACGCTCTGTCTCTGCCTCGGCCTTCGCCTTTTTCAGCAGCTCCTCCGCCTCGGAATTCTTTCCCTGGCGTCTCAGCTTTTCCGCCTTTTTCTCCGCCTTCTTCCGCTCCCCGGCCAGGCGCTCCTCCAGCTCCTCCTCCGTCTCCTCCGCAAAGAAATCAGCGGAAAACATGAGAGTCTTCATGCCCAGCACCAGGGAATCTACAAAATTAAACACACCCCGGATAATGGGGAGCGCCAGTATTTTCTTATTCTTTATCAGACTGTGGTACTCGCCTTTCTCCACCACAATCTCCTGATCCGCCGTTCTGACCGCCACCGCGTACTTCTCGCCGTTGCGCATCATCACGCCTTCCATGACGGCCTGGCCGCCTATATTTGAGTATTTCATCCTCTGTCACCTGTATCTTTACAAAAGCCAAGAAATTTGTGTTACATGATTAGGAAACCTGCCAGGCAGGCTTCTCCACCTGCGGCGGGTCGCACCAGCGACATCTTCTGCGCGGGCAATCCCACTTCATCCCATAGAAATACCAGCGGAATTTCTATGATTATGAAAAAACAGGTTGAGATTTCGTAACCGCAACCTCAACCTTATCTTTACCATAACTATTTAGCTTCAATCCCGTATTTCTTATTGAACTTATCAATACGTCCACGGGCTACCGCAGCTTTCTGCTGTCCGGTGTAGAACGGATGGCACTTGGAGCAAACCTCCACGTGGATTTCCTTCTTGGTGGAACCCGTCACAAACGTATTTCCACAGTTGCAGGTTACGGTTGTCTCATAGTAATCTGGATGGATACCTTTCTTCATTTTTTTCACCTCTTCATTCTGTATTGTGAACTGCTTACGGCACTGCCGTCCATTCCCGGCCAATACTGTTCTCTCTAGGATCAGTAAGCTATCCCGGGCTATCCCTGCAAGTCCCTGCAGTTAGCTATGTTTTTTCTCAGAACACAGCGTAGCAATTATAGCATAGTGCCTGTGAAAAAGCAAGAGCAAAAATCACGCACTTATTATTCAGTAGTTACTATTCACAGTCTGGTTTCAGAATTGACAGCAGATGCTTACGTGCAAGCACGACGCGCCCGCTATCAATTCCGAAACGGCTGTGAATAGTAACATTCAGTGACATCATACATACTTCTGCCTGCGCACCCGGGCCACCAGCTCCCGATTGTCTCTGGTGTGGACGAACATATTCAGAATGTTCTCCACGGCCTCGTCCCCCTTCATGCCATTGAGCGCCTTGCGCATGATGTAGGTAGCCTCCAGCTCCTCGCTGTCCAGGAGCAGATCCTCCCTCCTGGTACCGGATTTCTGAATATCAATGGCAGGGAACACCCGGCGTTCCGACAGTTTCCGGTCCAGCACCAGCTCCATATTTCCCGTTCCCTTAAATTCCTCGTACACCACATCATCCATCTTACTTCCCGTGTCCACCAGGGCGGTGGCCAGTATGGTCAGGCTGCCTCCCTCCCGCATGTTCCGGGCCGCGCCGAAGAAGCGCTTCGGCATATGCAGGGCTGCCGGGTCCAAACCTCCGGACAGTGTTCTGCCGCTGGGTGGAACCGTCAGGTTGTACGCTCTGGCCAGCCTTGTGATGGAATCCAACAGGATCGTCACATCCTTTTTGTGCTCCACCAGACGCTTCGCCCGCTCGATCACCATCTCAGACACCCGCTTATGATGCTCCGGCAGCTCATCAAAGGTGGAATAAATTACTTCCACATTGTCTCCCTGAATAGCCTCCTTGATGTCCGTCACTTCCTCGGGCCGTTCATCAATGAGCAGTATAATCAGATGCATCTCCGGGTTGTTTTTCAGAATCGACTTGGCTGTCTCTTTCAGAAGTGTGGTTTTTCCCGCCTTCGGGGGAGACACAATCATCCCTCTCTGTCCCTTGCCAATGGGAGAGATCAGATCCACAATCCTCATGGCGATCTCCCTGCCCTCCCGCTCCATTCTGAGTCTCTGATTGGGGAAGATGGGAGTCATGTCCTCAAAATTGCTTCGCCTGGACGCCTCCGCGGGCGTCATATCATTGATGGTTTTTAAATACAGCAGCGCGCTGAATTTCTCCTGCTGCGCCTTAATTCTGGTATTACCCGAGATAATGTCTCCGGTTTTCAGTCCGAAACGACGGATCTGAGAGGGAGAGACGTACACATCGTTGTCACCGGGCAGATAATTGGCGCTGCGGATAAAGCCGTATCCATCCGGCATCACCTCCAGGATCCCGCTGACCTGTATTCCGCTGTCCAGCTGAGCCAGGTCCATGGGCGGCTTGTCGCTGCGGTTCTCCCGGCTGTCATTCTCCCTGGAATTTTCCTTTCCGTACTCACGGCTATTCTCCCGGACGCTGTCCCTGCCGCTCTCCCGGCCATTGTCCCTCCCGCTCTCACGGGCGTTATCCCGTCCATTTTCTTTTATATTATTGTCATGTTCATGACTATTTTCTTTCGTATGCTCCCGGCGGTTTTCCCGGACTCTGCGGTGATCCCAGTTCTCTCTGGAGTCCCGCTCCGCGCCCTTATGCTCCTCCGGCTCCCGTTCCGCTGTGGTCTCCTTTGCTTTTTCTTTCTCCGCCTTCTCCTGTGCCTCCTTGGCATCCTCCGCCAGCATTGCTTCAATCACCTGGCTCTTTTTCATCGCAGATACGGATTTTATTCCCCTCGCTTTTGCAAGTTCTTTCAATACCGCCGCCGATAATGAC
>DBFBJF010000224.1:0-4224 GCA_048203265.1 Candidatus Merdiplasma sp. | reverse complement strand
ATGGTGAAGAGCCGTTATATCATTGCCATCGAGCTGAATGAGGGCCCCGGAACCGATGCAGAAAAGCTGAAAGAGAAGCAGTACAAGCTTCCTATCCTGAAAAATAAGAAGGACGAGGTTCTGCAGCCTCTGTTTACCGATCCTCTGGAGTTCCAGAAGTTTGCCCGGGGCAAGAAATTGAAAGCCCTGGCCGTGCCCTACGGGGAACTCTCCAAGATTCTGGTGAAGGACGCCAAGGGCTATATGCTCAATCCCGGCGGTTATCATATTCTGATGCCCAGGGAGCTTTTGATGGGGCTCTCCAAGCGTTTCCAGTAGGAGCCGCCATTCCCGGAGAAGCGAAAAGAACAAGCATGAAATCATAAAAGAATTTATATATAGAAAAGCCATTGCTTTCAGAACGCTCTGTCTGCAATGGCTTTTTCCTCACTGAAAGAAGCGGAACACTCCAAATACCTTTCCCAGAATCTGAATGTCATCCTCCACGATGATGGGATCCATGGAATCGTTTTCCGGCTGAAGCCGGATATGTCCCTCCTCGCGGTAGAAGGTTTTGACTGTGGCCGAGTCATCGATCAGCGCCACCACAATATCACCGTTGCTGGCGGTGGGCTGCTGTTTTACCAGGACACAGTCCCCATTTAAAATTCCGGCATTGATCATGCTTTCGCCTTTTACCCGGAGCATAAAGCTCTGTTCATTCGGCATATACTCGCTGGGAATGGGAAAATAATTCTCGATATTCTCCTGGGCCAGAATGGGCTGTCCGGCTGCCACCGTGCCCACGATGGGAACATTCACCATTTCCCTGCGGGTCAGGGCAAAATCGTCATCCAGGATCTCAATGGCTCTGGGTTTCGTGGGATCCCGGCGGATATAGCCGTTTTTCTCCAGCGTTTCCAGATGAGCGTGTACGGAGGAGGTGGACTTTAAGTGCACAGCCTCGCAGATCTCCCTCACAGCAGGAGGAAACCCTCTGTTTAAAATCTCGCTCTTAATGTATTCCAAAATTTCTTTTTGCTTCGGTGTAATCTTTCCGCTGGACATTCTCCAAAAAACCTCCGTATCTCTGGCTTTATGCCGGTCTGTTCTGAAGCTTTCCGCCCCCAAAATCTGTCCTTAGTATAGCACAGCGGCCCCAAAAATGCAAACAGATGTTTAGAATGTTTGTTCGATTTTCTGGTTGACAAACATATGTTCTGCATTTATAATACTGAGCATAAGAACAAATGTTCTGATGCCTGTTTCGGTTTAGGGGGAATACGAGATGAGAAGTGAGAGTGTTCAGAGAAGCAGCTGCGGATACCGCAGGAATTGTGGTTATGACAGAAAGAGAGAATATGTATATGGCAGAGAAGAGCGGCTGCGCCTTCTGCGCCTCAGGCGCAGGAGGCGGGCTTTCCGAAAGAGAGTTCTGACCGTGGCGGCGGTGGTGGCTGCGGCTCTGGTTTTAGGGACGATCTTGTCCGGTTTCTCCGGCATGGCTGTGACCAAAGCCCCTTCCTATAAATATTATACGGCGGTGACTGTACACCGGGGAGAGACGCTTTGGAGCATTGCCTCCAGCCACATGACGGAGGAGTACGCCTCGGTCAATGATTATATCCGCGAGATCAAGGAAGTCAACGGAATGAAAAGCAGCAATCTTGATTACGGCCAGAAACTGATCCTTCCTTATTACTCTTCGGAGGTCTTTTGACGTTATGTTTCATATCGTGCCGCCGGGAACCCGTGAGAAGGAACACTTGCCTTCGAAGGCAGCCGGGGGCCGGAGAATTTAAGAAATTTATAAGGAAAGGTTAGGCAAACCGTCAGGGCGGAAGTATTGTAAACTTTTTTTCCCGATGTTATAATATCCCATAGATAGAGGGAGTAAAACTTCTACAAATCTATACTGAAAGGGGATTTCATATGAAGAAGAAACTGTTGAGCAGTCTGCTCATCGGAAGTCTCTGCATGACTCTGTGCCTGCCCTTTACGGCATATGCGGACGGCCAGAAAGTGGTTACCCTCGGCGCGGATCTGACAGAGGACCAGAAGACTGCGGTACTGAAATATTTCGGTGTGCTGGGTCAGGATATTCAGACTCTGACCATCACCAATCAGGATGAGAGAGAGCATTTGGGGTCCTATGTTCCCATGGAACAGATCGGAACCAGAACATACAGCTGCGCGCTGGTGAGCCCCACCTCATCCGGCGGCATCCAGGTTAAGACGGCCAACTTAAGCTGGGTAACCAGCAATATGATCGCCACCACACTGTCCACATCGGGCGTGGTCAACTGTGATGTGCTGGCAGCCTCTCCCTTTGAGGTATCCGGCACCGGCGCGCTGACCGGAATTATTATGGCCTATGAGACAGCCAGCGGCACCACCCTGGATCCGGTGAAGAAGGAACTGGCCACCCAGGAGCTGATTACCACGGGAAATATTGCCAACGAAGTGGGACAGGAGCAGGCCACCAGCATCGTCAATGAGATCAAGATCGAGGTGATCCAGGGGCAGGTGGTGGATCCCACCCAGGTAGAACAGATTGTGAACGATGTGGTATCGCAGAAGGAAGAGACACAGCAGGTACAGCTTTCCGACGAAGACCGGCAGATGCTTACCGACCTGATGAATCAGATTGCCGATCAGCAGTACGATTACGACGAGATGAAGGATACGCTGGAGCGGGTGGAGGAGAACGTGGACTCCATCAATGATAAGGTGGATAATCTCCAGCAGACGGAAACTTCTCAGACAGAGGCTACGCAGACAGAAGCCTCCACAGAGACTGAAAGTGAGACGGAACCGGAAACCCTGGATCCCGACAGTATTTTGATGAATACGGACGACAGCGCGCTTGGTGAGGATGTGAATATTGACGCTACTGCCCCGGAGGCAGTGCCTGAGACGGAGCCTTCCACGGAAACTACCGAGACAACCGAAGCTTCTGAGACAGGCAGCGCGGATTTTGAAATCACCATCGGCGATTCCTATTCCGACAGCGGCGCCACCACGGAGACTTCCGCTGATCCCGCCGGACAGACAGAGGCCACAGAAGCGCCTCAGACAGACGCTCCCGAGACAACAGCACCTGAGACAGCGGCTCCCGAAACGGAAGCTCCCGCGGAGGATGGCTACGTGGACATTATGGGAGGAGCGACAGCCGAGACTTCCGAAACATCTGAAACCACAGCAACGGAGGCTCCCACAGATGATGGCTATGTAGACATCATGGGAGGAGCGACAGCTGAGACTTCTGAAACAGCAGCCACAGAAACCACTGAGGGCACTGCTGAGACGGAGAGCCCGGCCGCTCTGACGCTTGGTAATTACACCTTTGCTCCGGCCGCTGTGGAGCGGAACGGAGAGCAGGGAACCATCGTGTCCGCCGGAACCAGCCAGGTGAAGTTGATCTTTGCGGATGACAACCTTGTTCCGGTATCCGGTACGCTGACGATTACAGATGATAGCGGTAATCCCTATGCCACCGTTGATCTCTCCGATACCACTCAGGTATCCTGCGGACCGGTTTCCGAGGAGGAGCGGACCAATTACTGTTCCGGCTGGACCATGAATACAGGTACCGCCGTCCTGATCAACCTGGGAACTTATCTGCCTGCATCCACAAACTACACGGCCACCGTCAGCGCAGTGGTCGCGCAGACCACAGATCCCACGGCTCTGGATGGAGCGCCCACCTCAAATGTGGAGCTGTCACAGCCCTTTGTCACAGACAGTTACGGCGTTTCTCTGAACATAGCGAACCTGCAGAGTGCTGCAGCGGGGGCAAGCCTGAGCGGTACGGTATACTTTAACGAGAATACCGCCAGTGCTGTTGTCAGCAGCTTTGATCCGGCGATGCTGAGCTTTGATGTGACAGACTTTACCGCAGACGCGTCCGCCTTCAACGTGTCCTGTCTGCAGTCCGGAACCACAGAATTTACGGTGGACTTCTACGATGTGGATGGTAACTACCTCTCATCCACCATCTATCAGTTAACCATATACTAAAAAGTAAATCGCCATATACCAAAAAGAGAACCCGTGATCCCCTGCCAATTTGGCAGGGGAGCACGGGTTCTCTTAATTTTGTGCGCCTGGCGGCGCACGTTTCTAGCGGGTGCAAGTCCCAAATCCGCCCGGTAGCGGGAAGGATACAGCCGAAGGCAAGGGTGTTGCAGGTGACTGCAAATCTGAAGGAAGCCGGATGTGGGAAACATACTAACCCACGGGCAA
>DBFBJF010000223.1:0-11643 GCA_048203265.1 Candidatus Merdiplasma sp. | reverse complement strand
GCTGCATCCTCTCTGTAAATTCCAGAGGCAGTTTCATGTTTTTCGCCTCTCACTCCCAGGAAAGCCGGTGCAGATTTCCCTCCAGCTTCATGCCCGGGAATCCATTCTGACGCAGGGCCTCATAGAGCATGATGGCAACGGAGTTGCTTAAGTTCAGAGACCTGGTCTCCCCCACCATAGGAATGCGCACCGAGGTTTCCCGGTATTTCAGCAAAATCTCCTCCGGAATCCCTGCGCTCTCCTTTCCGAACATCAGATAGCAGTCAGGCTCATAGTTCACCTGGGTGTACGCCTTTCTGGCCTTTGTTGTGGCCATATAAAGCTTTGCCCCCGGATTGCGCTCCAGAAAATCCTCAAAATTGGCATACCTGGTCACATCCAGATCCTCCCAGTAATCCATCCCGGAGCGGCGAATGGCCTTCTCAGTCAGATGAAAACCCAAAGGTTCGATCAGATGAAGCCTGGTGCCTGTGGCCACACAGGTTCTCCCGATGTTCCCCGTGTTGGAAGGGATCTCTGGTTCCAACAACACCACATTCAGCGCCATCTCTCAGCCCCTCCGCCTGGAAACAAAATGCTCCAGTCTCTCCAAAGCCCGCTTCAGCGCCTCCAGGGAATAGGCGTAGGAAATGCGGACAAAGCCTTCTCCGCTGGCCCCGAAGGCATCGCCGGGAACTACAGCTACCCGCTCCTCCTCCAGCAGCTTAGAGGCGAATTCCTCGCTGGTCATGCCAAACTCCTTGATACAGGGAAACACATAGAACGCGCCAAAGGGTTCAAAACAGGGCAACCCCATCTCCTGAAAGGCGTGCATCAGGTACCGTCTGCGCTGGTTGTAGGCCTCCCGCATCTTTGCCACCTCCTCATCACAGTCCCGCAGGGCCGTGACGGCGGCATACTGGCTGTTTGTGGGGGCACACATAATGGCAAACTGATGAATCTTCACCATCTGTTCAATAATCTCTCTGGGGCCGCAGCAGTACCCCAGCCTCCATCCCGTCATGGCGTGAGACTTGGAGAAGCCGTTGATCACAATAGTTCTCTCCTTCATCCCCGGCAGGCTGGCAATACTCACATGATCCTCCCCTGTGTAGGTCAGCTCCGCATAGATTTCATCGCTGACCACAAACAGATCCTTCTCAATGACCACTTGGGCAATCTCCTCCAGATCCCTGCGCTCCATCACAGCGCCGGTTGGATTATTGGGGAAGGGGAGCACCAGGATCTTGGTCTTCTCCGTGATGGCATCCAGCAGCTCCTGCTTTGTCAGGCGAAACTCATTCTCCGCCTTCAGGTCAATGGTCACCGGGACTCCATCCGCCAGTTCCGCGCAGGGCACGTAGGAGACATAGCAGGGTTCCGGGATCAGAACCTCATCCCCGGGGTTGAGCATGGCCCGGAATGCCAGGTCGATGGCCTCACTGCCCCCCACGGTCACCAGTGTCTCATGAACCGGATCATACTCCAGGTCAAACCGGCGTTTTAAATACTTGCAAATTTCCTCTCTCAGCTCCTTCAGCCCCGCATTGGAGGTATAGAAGGTTTTGCCCCGCTCCAGCGTGTAGATTCCCTCATCCCGTACCGCCCAGGGCGTATCAAAATCCGGCTCCCCCACTCCCAGGGAAACCACGTCATCCATCTCACTGACAATATCAAAAAATTTTCTTATGCCAGAGGGCTTAATCTCCCTGGCCTTCTCTGCAATTGGATTTCTCAAAGCGTCACCAGCATCCTTTCATCTTCCGTTTTTTTGGAGAAAATAATTCCATCGTCCTTATATTTCTTCAAAATAAAATGCGTGGCCGTACTGATCACCGTATCCAGGGTGGACAGCTTGTTGGAGACAAAGCTGGAAACCTCCTTCAGCGTCTTTCCCTCCAGAATCACCAGCAGGTCATAGGCGCCGGAAATCAGATACACCGACTGCACCTCCGGATAATTATAGATGCGCTCCGCAATGTTGTCGAAGCCCTGTCCCCTCTGGGGCGTCACCCGCACCTCAATCAGAGCCGTGGTCTTATCCACGGAGGTCTTATCCCAGTCAATCAAGGTGTGGTAGCCGCAGATAATCTGCTCCTCCTCCATCTTCTGCACCTCGTTGGCAATGACCTCCTCGCTGGATCCCAGCATGATAGCCAGCTCCTTTAAGTCAATCCTGCTGTTTTTTTCCAGAAAGGTTAAAATCTGTTCCCTCATATTCATAACATCCTCCTTTTTCTGCGCTTCATCATCTTCTCTTTTCGTCACTCTTCCTCCAGCTGCCGGACCAGACGCCACAACTCATCCTGTCCCGGCCGGTCCAGATAGCGTATCTCCTCCCCATTCCGGATCATCCGCTGACGATTTCCGGTGATGGTGCCGATCACCGCAGCTTCTATGGAACGCTCCCTCAGCCGGGTAACCAGCTCCTCTCCCTGGTACGTCCCCAAAAGCAGGGCTCCCTGTCCGTAAAGCTGATAAGGATTGATCTGAAAGTACTCGCAAATTTCTATGGTTTCCTGGCGGATAGGAATTTTTTTCAAGTCCACTTCAAGGCCTGCGCCCGCACATTCCGCCAGTTCCCAGAGGGCAGCAAACACCCCTCCCTGAGATACATCGTGCAAGGCTGACACCCCGAAGTGGTTTCGCGCTCGCGCGGCCTCCGGAAGGAGTCTCAGCATTTCCAAATCTCTGGCCGCCTCCACCATCCGGAAGGGAAAGCGCTCCAGCAGCCGCTCCTTCATCCCCTCTGCCAGTATCGCTGTGCCGGCAGCCCCGGTCCAGCCCGCCATCACCAGCTCCATCCGGGGTTCAAAGCCCTGTTTGACGGCCACTTCCGCCCGCTGTCCTTCCTCCCGGGGCAGTGCCCCCAGACAGGTCACCGTCACCACGGGACGCCGTATGGCGGAACTAACTTCCGTGTGGCCGCCCTCCACCGTCAGCTGGTACCGGGCGCACAGAGCTCCGGCCTGATTCATCAGCCTCTTCAGGCTTTCCTCCTGTTCCTCTTCCGGAAGAAGCAGGCTCAAAAGGACTTTCTCTCCCCGTGCTCCCTCTGTTGCCAGATTAAGCAAGGCGCTGGCCAGCAGCATCTCCAAAGTCCGGTCAAAGGGGCCATCCAAAGTCCCGGTGACCACGGCTGCGGCCAGCCGGGGCGTTGAAGCTTCCGAGCCGGTTTCCCGGTTTCCAACCGCAAAAACAGCGCAGTCTTTTCCAAAGACCGCGCTATCTCCCGCTGCGCCCGCCAAAAGCAGCGGCCGCAGCACTGATCTGTTTAATACTGTTTCCGGGACTTTTCCGATTTTCATCTCATTACCTCATCATACAGTTTTTACTGTACTACCACAATTTCTTCTCCTGATCCGTCTCCGGTTCCCGTTCCATCGGCGGTTCCCGAGCCATCTCCGGTTCCTGTTCCGTCGGTGGTTCCCGTTCCATCCCCGGTTCCGGTCCCGTCCCCGGTTCCCGTTCCATCAGTTGCTCCGGTTCCGTCCGTGCTCCCGGTTTCGTCTGTGGCAGGCGTCTCCGTAGATGGTGTGGTGTAAGCGGAGGCAGAGGCAATCACTGCCTGCACCTGGGAAAGGTCATTGGTGGCGATGGCTGAGTACATAGCCTGCGTCAGCGCATCGCTGCTGGATACCACACCCACATCGTAAGCAGTTCCCACTGCCACGTAATAACTGCTGTTTACCTGGACAGAATCCACCAGTACACCGTCTTCATAGATATTTTTCCACAGCTCCGCCGTATAGCCCGTATGAGGCGACTGGGTCTGAGCCACATAGCCCACATTCTGTTCCACATTGGGGTACAGCTGTACTCCTGTGGGTTCAATGGTGCTGATGGTTCTGCTCTCAAACTCAATGCTGCGGTTGGCGGGCCTGGTCTCATGTCCGTAGATGGTAAAGGTGATGATACCGCCATATGCGTAGCCCACAATGTAAATGGGTGCGTCCGTATTATTCACAAAGGCCAGATCCATTACCCCCTCCGCGATGGCCGCGTCCTTGGACAGATCCACATAGTTTACCACCATGGTATGGTTGGACCGGGCGGTCACCTCCAGCTCCGCCTTCAGAACCGCATTGTACAGTGTGGTTGACACCTGGCAGATACCGCCGCCGTAGGAATCCACCACCCGGTTCTCCTCATAGGAGGGAGCCGGCTCGTAACCATTTTCCGCCGTGAAGGGCGTAACCGCCGCTGTCACCGAATAGGATTCCCCCGGCATAATCAGAGATCCGCTGATCTTTGCGCATCCGTTCTCCACATTCACCGCGCGGGCGTAGGAGGAGGCAGAATAGTCCGTGGTGGCTGTGCCCAGCACATCCTTCACCAGGCTCAGCTCCTCAGCTGTCACATCGGGAGCCACCCGCTCCACCACCAGATCAATGGATAGCTGGCTGCCGTTCCAGTTCTCCACCGCAGTCTGCACCGCATCCACCGATTCATCCACCTGGAGGGTGATTCCATCGGTTCCGCCCTCCACTCCGGGGGTTCCGTCATCCTGCGTGTAAATCGTGCCGTTTACCGGCTCTGTATTGTAAATGTTGCAGCTCTCCACAAAACTGCGGCACATATCTTTGTCCACGGTAAAGGTAATGTCATACTCTTTATTCTGCTGTTCCAGATCCTTCTGATCTTTATAGCGCTGCACGATATTCCCCGTGGTGCCCAGGTTCTTCACCTCATCCAGGATCTCTTTGTTTTCCCACTCAAGTCCCAGCTGGTTCAGCGTGGCTGTCACCTGATTGTCACCGATGACCAGAGTGGCTGTCATCTCTCCCATCTGAGACACTTTCTCCTCCACCGCTGCTGAAGCCTGTTCCACAGTCATGCCGCTGACGTCTACTCCCTCGATCAGCACTCCGTTGCTGATCACTGTATCCTCTTCCTGTGCATTCACTGCCCCGCTAAAAGCCAATAGGAATACCCCTGCAGTCAATCCTGCAAGCATATACCTGATTCTACCGTATTTTTTCATTCTATCTGACTCCCCGTCCAAAGCCGCTGTCTATCCCCCGCGGCTGTCAATCTGTCTGCTCGCCTTCCTTCTATCCTAAAACAGTGCGCTCATTATGGTGCTCACTACCATAGCCAATACAATCACGATCACGATCACTGCCGCAATGATCCGGTTTCTCTTTGAGTTATTAAAATTCATCATGTTCCTCACCTCTTTATTCCAAACAACTGTTACTTTCACGCATTTTTGCGATGATAGGTTCTCGAAACCTTATTGTAAAATATTTTGAAGAATCCTACAACCCTATTTTCCAAGATTTCAAAGAATCGACACAAATTAGTTACTGTTAACCGATTTCCACCATCCTGGCATTTCCGGTGAGGGGATCCCGCCGGCGGTAGTCAAACAGCCGCCATCCCACACTCTCTCCCGCCTCGTTTCGCACCGGCTCCAGATGGGTCATATGCATCAGCTGTTTCCAGGAACACCCCTCATACTCTCTCAGGTAAATCCGCTCCTTCTCCTCCCTGCGGTAAAAAGTCCCAATCTCACTCTTGTCCCCGGTCAGATCCGGTGCCCAGTCAGGCCTTGTCTTGGCATTCTCCCGCAGATACCAGTCTGTGAGAAGCTGACTGTCATACCAATCACGGGAACGGTTTCCCACTCTGTGGGCAAAGTCCCGCAAAACCTCCAGCCGCTGCAGCCGGGAGAGGGATACGTCAAAGAGCTGTCTTTCCCTGTACTCCTGCGCCAGCCCGTCATACAGATCAAAGGGATTCTCAAATAAGGGCTCCAGGGCCGCCACCGTATTGGGAAACTGGGCGCTGTTGTAATAGATCTCCACCATCTCCTCCACTCCCTTCAGCCGGAGAAGCTCCTGAAAGGAGATCCATCTGGTATAGAGTACCTCATAAACCGGCCTGGTGCGGCTGACGATGCCGTATTTCCCGGCCTCCTGCCGGATACCGGAGCCCTTCAGCACCTTCAGGAAGCCCAGCTGAAGCTCATGGGGCCGCAGATGATAGACCATCCGGAAAGACTCCCGAAAACTTGTCATATCCTCCCAGGGAAGTCCGGCGATCAGATCCAGATGCAGATGCTGCCTTCCGGCCTGCCGCAGCCTGTGACAGGCCCAGGCAATTCCGGAAAAATCGGCCCTCCGGTTCACTGCCTCCAGGGTTCTGGCATTGGTGGACTGCACTCCGATCTCCAACTGCACCAGCCCCGGCCTCATTCTGGAGAGAAGCTCAAGCTCATCCTCCCGCAGCAGATCCGCCTCTATCTCAAAATGGAAGTTGGTAATCCCGTTGTCATGCTCCAGGATGTAGTTCCAGACAGCCATGGTGTGGTCATGGCGGCAGTTAAAGGTTCGGTCCACAAATTTCACCTGGGGGACTCTCTGATCCAGGAAAAACTGCAGTTCCCGCAGCACCAGAGAAATGCTGCGCAGCCGCACGCCCCGGGTGATGGAGGAGAGACAGTAACTGCAGGAAAAAGGACAACCTCGGCTGCTCTCATAGTAGATGATCCGGTGGGCAAAGTCATCCAGGTCCTCATAAGGAAAGGGCAGTTCATCTAGGTCCAGGGGAGCGGGCGTTTCCACTGGACCGCTTTTCACCTCTCCATCCTTTTCCCGAAACAGGATCCCCGGTATTTCCGCCAGTCTTCCCCTTCCATCCAGATAATACTCCATGATTGCGCGGAAGCTTCGCTCCCCCTCCCCCAGCATAATGCCGCTGATCTCCGGGTGCGCTCCCATGAGCTGCTCTCCATCGTAGGAGACCTCCGGCCCGCCCAGCCAGATCTTTACCCCGGGGAGCACCAGCCGGATGTCCGGAACGAGAGCCAAAACCAGTTCAATATTCCAGATATAACAGGAAAAAGCCAGAATATCCGGCTTTTTCTCGTAAATCTTCTGCAACATGTAATCTCTCTGCTGATTGATCGTAAACTCCGCCACCTCAATCTGATCCCGGTGCATTGCCGCGTAGGCTCTCAGACTATATACCGCCAGGTTGGAGTGAATGTATTTTGCGTTCACCGCCGTCAGCAGCACTCTCATAATACCATCTTCGCCGCCCCGTAAATACCGGCGTCATTGCCCAGCGTAGCCAGCGCAAACGCTGCATCCTTGCAGGTGGGGAAAGCATGCTCCCGATAATATTTTTCAATAAAGGTCAGCAGGATGGGGCCCGCCTTGGACACGCCACCGCCAATCACAAACACCTCCGGGTCCGTTACGCAGGCGTACACGGAAAGGGCAGTCCCCAAATATTTTCCGAACCGCTCCGCAATGCGGATGGCCAGCTCATCTCCCTCCTTCACCGCGTCAAACACGGACTTGGCGGAAATGGGTTTGTCCCTCAGAAGGGTATCCTTCTCCCAGGAAGCCAGCTCCTCTTTAGCCAGACGCACAATCCCGGTGGCTGACGCCACCTGCTCCAGACAACCGCAGTTGCCGCAGTTGCAGGGATCCTTGATGGCATCCTCCACATGGGCATGGCCGATCTCCCCTGCTGCCCCGTGGGAGCCCGCCAGGATCTTGTCGTTGACGATGATGCCGCCGCCCACACCGGTACCCAGGGTCACCAGGATCATATTGTGGTAGCCGACTCCGCCGCCCTTCCACAGTTCGCCCAGAGCGGCCACGTTGGCGTCATTTCCGGCCTTCACCTTCAGTCCGGTCATGGCCTCCAGTTCTTTCACAATGTGCACCCGTCCCCAGTGAAGATTCACCGCCACGGGCACCTCACCCTCATCATTCACCGGTCCCGGAACTCCGATACCCACGCCCTCAATCAGGCTCTTATCCAGTTTTTTCTCCTCAATCTTGGCATTGATAGCCGATGCCACATCCGGCAGAATATTTTTTCCGTTGTCCTCGGTTCTGGTGGGAATCTCCCACTTGTCCAGCACCTCACCGTCCGTGTTGAACAGACCGCATTTTACTGTGGTTCCGCCCACGTCAATGCCAAAGCAGTATCTCTCCATTCTTTACTCCTCCTCTTTCTTATTCATATTCTTCATCAGACTGTTCTGTACCCGGTTATACAGCTCTCTGGCCGCATTATAACCCATCTTCTTCTGTCTGTGGTTGACTGCAGCGGACTCCACGATCACTGCCAGGTTACGTCCCGGACGGATAGGCAGAGAATGGCAGACCACCTTGTTTCCCAGGAATTCGGTGTACTCCTCCTCTAGGCCAAGACGGTCATACTCTTTGTCCCGGTCCCACTCTTCCAGCTTAATCACCAGATCAATGTTGCCCGTCTCCTTTACGCTCTGCACACCGAACAAATTCTTCACATCAATGATGCCGATACCCCGTAATTCGATAAAATGCCGGGTGATGTCAGGGGCAGTTCCCACCAATGTATCATCGCTGACCTTGCGGATCTCCACCACATCATCGGTGATCAGACGGTGTCCTCGCTTGATCAGCTCCAGGGCCGCCTCGCTCTTACCGATACCGCTCTCGCCCATAATCAGGATACCCTCACCGTATACGTCCACCAGCACGCCGTGGATCGAGATACAGGGCGCCAGCTCCACATTTAGCCAGCGAATCACCTCTGCCATAAACGCAGAGGTGGGTTTCTTTGTCATAAAGATGGGCACATCGTACTTCTCCGCCAGCTCCATCATATCCGGATCCGGCTTCGTCATGGTAGTGTAAATCAGACAGGGAATCTGGTAGGACAGCATCTTCTCATAGACCGGAACCTTCTGCTCCCTGGGCAGATGCTCCAGATAGGTATACTCCACATACCCGATCACCTGCACCCGCTCCGCGTCGAAATGATCAAAATATCCGGTCAGCTGAAGCGCCGGACGGTTTACCTCATTGGTAATGATCTTCTTCTTGGAAATATCCATATCCGGTATCAAATTTTCCAGCTTCATTTTGTCTGCCAGCTTTGATAATGCTACACTATTGCTCATACCCCGTTCTCCTTTAGATGATTAAAATCGTCCAACGCATCCTGGTACTCCGTTACATTTTGCTGATGCTCTGAACTGCTAAGTTTATACTACCATTCTTTTCATTTTTTGTCCACCGAGGATGCCTTCCCGTGGAAAAATTCCCACACCGCCCGGGCACTGGCGGAATTCATGGAAGGTACCCGGGCCAGCTCCTCCTCGCTGGCATCCCGGATGGCTTCCAGGGATTGGAATGCCCGCATCAGGGCCTTCCTTCTAGCAGGCCCGATTCCTTCAATATCATCCAGCAGCGAGTGCACCTGCTCCTTGCCCCGCAAACTTCTGTGGTACTCAATGGCAAACCGGTGGGCTTCATCCTGGATTCGGGTAATCAGCTTAAAGCCCTCCGAGCGGGTATCGATGGGGAGCTCCACATTGTGGAAGTAAAGCCCCCTGGTCCGGTGAAAATCATCCTTCACCATGCCGCACACCGGAATATCCAGTCCCAGTTTTTCCATCACCCCCAGGGCCACATTCACCTGCCCCCGGCCTCCGTCCATCATGATCAGATCCGGGAAGGAGGAAAAGCTGCCCAGCTCCTGGTCCAGCTCTTTTTCCTTCAGCTCCTGCTGCTCCTTCAGGCCGTGGGAGAAGCGCCGGGTCAGCACCTCCTCCAGACTGGCGTAGTCATTGGGGCCCTGCACGGATTTAATCTTGAACTTCCGGTAGTCGCTGCGCTTTGGCTTACCCCGCTCAAACACCACCATGGAACCCACGGACTCGAAACCGCTGGTGTTGGAAATATCGTAGGCCTCCACCCGGTTAATCCGGGGAAGGTTAAGCAGAGCGGCAATCTCCTTCATGGCGCCGATGGTGCGCCCCTCCTCCCGCTTGATCCGCTCCCGGTCCTGTCCCAGCACAATGGCGGCATTCTGCCTGGCCAGCTCCACCAGTTTCTCCTTCGTTCCCTTCCGGGGCACCCGGATGTACACCCTCTGGCCCCGCTTCCTGGAAAGCCACTGTTCCAGCAGGTCATGCTCCTCCACATCCACCTCCAGCATCAGTTCCTTGGGAATAAAGGGCGTCCCGGAATAAAACTGTTTGATAAAGCTGTTCAAAATTGTGGATTTCTTGTCATACAGCCCGATCTTTACACAAAAATGATCTCTGCCGATGAGCCGGCCGCCCCGGATAAAAAACACCTGCACCACTGCGTCAGTACCGTCCGCTGCCAGGGCCAGCACATCCTTGTCCTCCCCATCGCCGCTGGTGATCTTCTGCTTTTGGGCCACCTGCTTCACACTGTTCCACAGATCCCTCCAGGCCGCCGCGTCCTCAAACTCCATGCGCTCCGACGCATCCTCCATGCGCCCCTTCAGCATATCCAGCACCGGCCCGTAATTTCCATTCAGGAATTCCAGGGCCTGGTTCACCTTGGCCCGGTACTCCTCCCGGCTGATATACCCCTGACAAGGAGCATCGCACTGCTTGATATGATAATTCAGGCAGGGCCGGTCGTTCCCGATCTCCTTGGGCAGGCTCCTGCTGCAGCTTCGCAGTTTATAGAGCTTCCGGATCAGGTCAATGGTATCCTTCACGGCGCCGGCACTGGAGTAGGGGCCATAATATTTCGACTTATCCTTCTTCATGGTGCGGGAAAACAGCACCCGGGGGTACTCCTCCCCCACAGTCACTTTGATGAAAGGATAAGTCTTGTCATCCTTCAGCATGGTATTGTACTTCGGTCTGTGTTCCTTGATCAGATTGCACTCCAGCACCAAGGCCTCCAGCTCCGAGTCCGTCACAATATATTCGAACCGGCGGATTTTCGTCACCATCTGCTCAATCTTAGGCCCCTTATTGCGGCTGCTCTGAAAATACTGGCGCACCCGGTTTCTCAGGCTGATGGCCTTGCCCACATAAATAATAGCATCATTCTCATCATGCATAATGTATACTCCCGGCCTGGCCGGAAGCTTCTTCAACTCTTCTTCAATCTGAAAACTGGAATCTGTACTCATTCTTATCTCCTAACCATTCTGAGTATCCTAAACAATCACGCAAAAAGAGCCATACGCAACCGGGAGGGCTGACTCTCCGCCAGCCCTCCCGGTTATCGCGTTTTCTAAAATATGAATGCTGAAATCAGCTCATGTTGTTGCTATATCACAGCCACCCTAAGCTCATCAGTAAATTCGTCTCAAGTAGCCCTTCTCATATCCGTCTGTCTCGCCCTGGAATACGTGCTCGCAGAATGTCTGCACCGCAACGCTCATCAGTACGCCCAGTGACACATCCACTACGGAATGCTGCTTTAAAAACATGGTGGACAGAATAATCAGCAGCGTCAGCACACCGGCCCCCACCCGAATCACCTTCCGCTTTTTCAGCTCACTGTTCCCATTGATGGCGTAAAACACCGCCAGGGAGTTAAATACGTGAATGCTGGGCAGAATATTGGTGGGCGTATCCACCTGATACAGGATCTGCACCATCCGGGTAAAGATGTTGTCATTGGCAAAGGTAGTGGGCCGCAGCGTCTGCATATTGGGATAGACACAGCTGACAATCAGGAAAATAGTCATACCGATGGCCAGCACGGACACCAGCTGATAGTACTCCCGCCGGTTCTTACATTTAAAAATGAACCAGCAAATCCCGATTGCAATGTAAAAGAACCACAGTAAATACGGAATAATAAAATACTCACAGAAAGGGATCTGATCATCCAGCCAGCTATGTATCACATGGTAATGCCTGTGCTCTGCGTGCTCCAA
>DBFBJF010000222.1:0-9591 GCA_048203265.1 Candidatus Merdiplasma sp. | reverse complement strand
GGATTGGAGTTTCTATTTCTCGGTATTTTGGGATTTGGTATATGGGGAGCGGCCCTGGCCACTTGCCTGGGCATGTGTATCTGCGCGCTGATTGCGCTGTATCCCTTTGCAAGAGGGAAGCTGCAGCTGAAGTTCTGCCGTCCACGCTTTTCCGGGAAGATGATCCGGCAGATTGTGGCCTGCGGCAGTCCCAATTTTTTGAATAATATTGCAGGGCGTATTACCTCGATTTTAATGAATTTTATTTTAATACGGCTGGGAGGGCAGACGGCGGTGTCGGTTTATGGGGTCTTAATGTTTTCTGAAGGTTTTATCCAGCCTCTCCTTTACGGAATGTGCGATTCTCTCCAGCTAGCGGTGGGATATAACTGGGGCGCTGGGGAGCACAAGCGGGTAAATGCCATTGAAAAATGCTGTTTTACTGCCAGCGGGGCGTTATCCCTTCTGTCAGCTGTGGTTCTGTTTTTGTTTCCGGGAGAGATTACACGGCTGTTTGTGGACGGCAGCGGGACAGAGCTGATGACCATGTCGGTGTTTGCGCTGCGCCTGTTCGCCCTCACCTATATTACCAGATGGTTTTCCTTTGCCACCCAGAGTTATATGCTGGCAGTGGAGAAGGCGTTTGCGGCTGCGGCAATCTCTGTGTCCACGGCCCTGATTTTCCCGGTGCTGCTGATTGGAATCCTCTGGCCCTTTGGTCTTACGGGAATCTGGCTGAACTTCGCGGGAACTTCCCTGCTGGCGGGTATTTTGGCGGCAGTGATTCTGGTGAGGTTTCAGAAGAAGGAAATGAAAGCAGTAAAAGAAGAATGAGATATGGTCAGAAGAATTACAGAATATCGTAACTCAGAATAAAAAAATCTGCTTCCGGTGCTTAAGGTGCATTTCGGAAGCAGATTTTTTTCATGGAAAACTGCGTCCTTGTCCGCAGTCTATCTTTGTAATCCAGCCAAATCCTCGTAAAATCCGGGATAGGAGATGTTGACGCAGTGGGCATCCCCGATCTCCGTTTCTCCCTCCGCAGCCAGGGCGGCTACGGCGAAGCTCATGGCAATCCGATGATCCAGGTGGCTGTCGATGTAAGCGCCGTGGAGCGTCTTCCCGCCATGGATGATCATGCCATCTTCGGTTCCCTCCACATCGGCTCCCATGCGGGAGAGATTATCCACCATCACCTGAATACGGTCGGACTCCTTTACCTTCAGCTCGGTGGCATCTCGGATGATGGTGGTTCCCTGGGCAAAGGCAGCCATCACAGCGATGACGGGAAGTTCATCGATGAGGGTGGGAATGAGCCCGCCCTCAATGATGGTTCCTTTCAGAGAAGAATGGCGAACCAGCAGGTCAGCGGTGGGCTCCCCGCTGCCGCAGTGCTCATTGATCCGGGTAATCTGGGCTCCCATGGCCTGGCAAACCTTCAGGATCCCGTCCCGGGTGGGATTGACTCCTACATTGCGGATCAGGATCTCTGAGTCCGGCACCAGCAGGCCGGCGGCGATAAAGTAGGCGGCGGAAGAAATGTCTCCCGGAACCTGGACAGCGCGCCCCTCCAGAGTGGGTGAGGGCTCAATGGAGGCGGTGGTTCCCTTAGAGGTGACATGGGCTCCAAAGTAGTTCAGCATAATCTCCGAATGGTTTCTGGAGAGAACCGGTTCCGTGACGCTGGTGATACCATCACTGTACATACCAGCCAGCAGGACGCAGGATTTTACCTGGGCAGAGGCCACCGGCGACTGATAGTGAATGGCGTGCAGCGGTGTCCCCTGGATATGAAGGGGAGCGCAGCCGTTTCCCTCTGCGCTGCTGATTTTGGCACCCATCAAGGACAGAGGAGTCATAATCCGCTTCATGGGGCGGCGCCGGATAGAGGAGTCCCCATCTAAAAAAGATTCAAAGGACTGTCCGGAGAGAATGCCGGAGATCAGCCGCAGGGTAGTTCCGCTGTTGCCCACATCCAGAGTGGCTTCCGGAGCCGAGAGGCCCCGAAGGCCCCTGCCATGGATCAGGATGCGCTCCGGAGTGTTTTCGATGGAGATTCCCATTTTCCGAAAACAGCCAATGGTGGAAAGGCAGTCCGCGCCCTGCAGAAAATTGGTGATTTCCGTGGTGCCCTTTGCCAGTGAGCCGAACATGACGGCGCGGTGGGAGATGGATTTATCTCCCGGAACAGAGATCTCCCCCCGAAGGGGGGCAGTATAGGTAAGCTTCATTGATATACCTCCAGCGTGATTTTCGAAATGTGGTTTTGAGGACTTTTAATAAAGAGGATTCAGGATCAGGTCTCCCACACCTGGTAGCGGTGCTGACGCAGGATTTGGGCGGCCTTGACACTGGTGGCCTCATCGTAAAACTCGATGCACAGCGCTCCCTCCTCAAACTCCCGGTTGTGAACGATGCCGATATTTTTTATGCTGATGCTGTTGACTGCCAGTGTGGTAGCGATGGTGGCGATTGCGCCGGACTCATCAATGATATCGCAGTAAATCCGGTAGGTCTTTTTGATGGCACCCAGGGAGGCGGAGGAGAAGGAATCCCGGTATTCCCTGGATTCTTCGAACATTTGATGGATGGAACTGCCGTCTCCGCCGCACATCTGTTCTCTGGCCGCGGTGATCAGCCGGATAAATTCGTCCATTACTTTCGCAATATTATCATGATTGCTCAGACAGATCTGCTCCCACATTTCCGGCGAGGAGGAGGCGATCCTGGTAATATCCTTAAAGCCTCCGGCGGCGATGAGCTTCATGTGCTCTTCGTTATTGTCCAGATTATGGACTGTATTGACCAGCGCCGCGGCAATCACATGGGGGAGATGGCTGACAGCGGCGGTAATATAGTCGTGCTCTTGATAAGAGATGACCAGAGGAAGAGCCCCCAGGGAGGCGGCCAGATGGTAGTACTCCTGAACACGGTCCCGGGGTACCTCCTGGGTGGGCGTCAAAATGTAGTAGGCGTTCTCAAACAGATGGTCGGTGGCGTTTTCAAAGCCCGTTTTTTCGGATCCCGTCATGGGGTGACCTCCGATAAACTGTCCGGTGAGCCCGAGGCGGGCCACTGCCTCATGGATTCCCGTTTTCACGCTTCCCACATCGGTTAAGACGCAGTCCGGGCGAACGATTCCCTTTAATTCTTCCAGGGCCGCAATATTATTGCCCACCGGGGCGCACAGGAAAATATAGTCGCAGTTCTGAAACCTGCTGTCATGGGCAGAATCACAGATTTCATCAATGGCTCCCTGGGCAAGGGCCAGCTGGGAGGTATGCCGCGTCCTGGTATAGGCAAAAATGCGGCAGGACGGATCGATTTTTTTCAGGGATTTTGCCAGGGAACCTCCGATGAGCCCCAGCCCGATAAAGCCGTAGGTAATCTGCTTCATGATATGTACTCCATTTCCAAATTGAATTGATATGTTTTAGGGGCCCCGGGAGACTGTATAAACGGGAAAAGGCGTTCTTTTGCCCCGTTTTGGCTCCCGGGCGTCATGCTACATTCTACTATGTTTCCCAACTGCTGTCAACGAATTGAGGGGGTGGGAGGAAAATTGTCACAATTATCTGAAAAGAATTTTGTCGAAAATTCATAAATGGCTTGCAATTCTTCCACTGTTTTAGTACAATATATCCATGTGGTGCAAAACCATTCAGCAAACTAGTATTGGAGGATGAGCATATGAATGTTTACACGTCGGATAAAATTCGCAATGTGGCTATATTAGGACATGGTGGCGCGGGAAAGACCAGTCTGGTAGAGGGCATGGCGTATTTATCAGGTATTACCAGCAGATTAGGAAATGTGGCAGACGGAACTACCGTCAGCGATTACGATAAAGAAGAACAGAAAAGAAAGTTTTCCATCAGCACAGCGATGGTTCCCATTATCTGGAATGATGTGAAGATCAATGTGCTGGATACTCCCGGATATTTTGATTTCGTGGGAGAGGTGGAAGAGGCTGTGGCCGCAGCGGATGCCGCCGTCATTGTGATTAACGGAAAGAGCGGCGTGGAGGTGGGAACTCAGAAAGCCTGGGATCTCTGCGAGAAATATAAGCTGCCCCGTATTTTCTACGTTTCCAATATGGACTTTGATAACGCCAGCTACCGGAAAGTGGTGGAAGCGCTGACAGAGCTTTACGGAAAGAAGATCGCGCCTCTGCATCTGCCGATCCGTGAAAATGAAAAGTTTGTGGGCTATGTGAACATTGTGAAACAGGGTGCCCGCCGTTATGTGGAAAAGGGAAAGAGAGTGGAGTGCGAGATTCCGGACTATCTGAAGGACTACTTGGAGAAGGACCGGGAAATCCTGATGGAGGCTGTGGCAGAGACCAGCGAGGAGTTTATGGACCGTTACTTTGGCGGTGAGGAGTTCTCCGAAGCAGAGGTGATCTCCGCGCTGAAGATGAACGTTTCCGACTGTTCTCTGTGTCCGGTTACCATGGGAGCCAGCCTGAATCTCCAGGGTATCACGATGCTGCTGGATGATATTGTCAGCTATTTCCCCAGCCCGGTGGACTGCAAGATTGCCGGTGTAAACACCAAGACCAACGAAATTTTCCAGGCAGATTATGACTTCTCCAAGTCAAAATCCGCATTTATCTTCAAGACGATTGTGGACCCGTTCATCGGAAAATATTCCATGATCAAAGTGGCCTCCGGTTCTGTGAAGGCGGACGACACGCTGTACGATGTGGAAAGCGAAAACGAGTTCCGTGTCAGCAAACTGTATGTGTTTGAGGGAAGCAAACCCCAGGAAGTGAAGGAACTGATGGCGGGAGATATCGGCGCCATTGGAAAGCTGGAGGCTTCCACTGGTGATACGTTGGCTACGAAAGCAGCGCCCATCAAATACGGCAAGCTGACAGTTTCCACGCCCTACACCTATAAGAGATATGTGGCCAAGAATAAGGGAGATGAGGATAAGATTTCTCAGGCCCTGGCCAAGATGATGCAGGAAGACCTTACCATGAAGGCGGTGAATGACAGTGAGAACCGTCAGACACTGATTTACGGCATGGGTGATCAGCATCTGGATATTATTGTCAGCAAACTGCTGACCAAGTATAAAGTAGAGGCGGTTCTGGAGCGCCCGAGAGTGGCCTTCCGGGAGACCATCCGCAAGAAATCAGATGTGGACTCCAAGTATAAAAAGCAGTCTGGCGGACATGGCCAGTACGGACATGTAAAGATGCGCTTTGAGCCCTCCGGAGATCTGGAGACGCCCTATGTATTCGAACAGGAAGTGGTAGGCGGAGCGGTTCCGAAGAACTACTTCCCGGCTGTGGAGAAGGGCATCCAGGAATCCGTTCAGAAGGGCCCCCTGGCCGGTTACCCGGTGGTGGGCGTGAAAGCGGTTCTATACGATGGATCTTACCATCCGGTGGATTCCTCCGAGATGGCCTTTAAGACGGCGGCCATCCAGGCCTTCAAGAAAGGCTTCATGGAGGCAGGCCCGGTTCTTCTGGAGCCCATTGCTTCCCTGAAGGTGACTGTTCCGGATAAATATACCGGTGATGTGATGGGAGATCTGAACAAGCGCAGGGGCCGCGTGCTTGGCATGAACCCGGATCACAAGGGAAATACCATCGTTGAGGCGGACATTCCCATGTCCGAGCTTTACGGCTATTCCACCCAGCTTCGCTCCATGACCGGAGGCTGCGGCGACTTTGCCTACGAGTTTGCGCGCTATGAGCAGGCACCCTCCGATGTGCAGGATAAGGAAGTGGCGGCGAGAGCGGCTGAGAATGGAGATTGATCAAATTTCATCAGTGTTAGAAACTTGCAGGGGCATCCCCAAAGGCAGAACTGCCGGGGGATGCCCCTGGTTACATATTTTACTCAACGCTCAGGCCAGCTTCCTCCAGCCAGGCTCTGGCCAGAATTTTGTGTCCCTCCTCCGTGAGGTGAATACCGTCCACGGTGACGCGGTCCGTGTCCGGGCGGCCAGCCTCCCGGCTCAGCCGCTGCTGAAGAGGAACCCAGGAGACACCGTATTGGAAGGCCAGGGCGCGGATCCCCTGATTCATCCGCGTCAAATAGGGCATCCAGAGCTGATACTGGGCAGGACGGTCAAAGAGAAAGGGCTCCATCAGAATCAGCTTTGGGATACAAAAGTCCAGAATGTCACAGATCAGCTCCTGGTAGGTGGCGAGAAAGGCTTCCAGAGACTGGTCTGCAGTGTTTCGGGAGGTGCCCTTCTCCATCCACATGCCAAGATCATTGATCCCCACAAGAACAGTAACAATATCATATCTTTCCTTTTCCTGATCCGGCAGGCTTTTCCACATACCGTTCACCCGGGCAGCGGTGAAGCCGTCGATTCCCTTGTTGGAAATTTGCAGTTCAGGGTCAGACGGGGAGAGCGCGTTGGAAATCATGCGGACGTACCCGTTGCCAAGATTTTCGGGGTCAAAACTGTGGTGGCAGTCGGTGATGCTGCCGCCCAGAAACAATAGATTCATAGCGAATTCCTCCGTAAAAGATTTTGCTTCATCTGAGCTCGTTCTTATTGTAAAAGACAAATCGGGACGGGACAAGACAAAAAATGCTTTTAAATTAGAATTATCTATGATATAATTGCCCCATGGGCTGGGGTACGGGCTGTTTTGCCCGCATACCCCGGTAATATGAATGAAAAAGGAGGCCATACGATGAAGCATATCAAAACTTTGAATACGAAGCCTTTGCAGAGCACTCTGAAAAAGGGCGGATGCGGTGAGTGTCAGACATCCTGCCAGTCAGCATGTAAGACATCCTGCACAGTAGGAAACCAGTCCTGCGAAAACAATAAATAAAATGCCTGACGGGCTGCCGCGGCTGATGGATGGGGTTTCGGGCACGGAACCGGTCCAGTCTGTGCGGCAGCCTCTTTCACGAAGAAAAAGAAAGTCATAAACGCCACGATGATAACCCGATTTGATCGGGTTTCCTTATGTGACGAAATTGAAAGGGGATTAATTGTGATCCATCAATATAAGAATAACGGCTACAACATCGTGCTGGATGTAAACAGCGGATCTGTGCACGTGGTGGACGATGTGGTCTATGATGTAGTGGCCTTGATGGAAAAGGACATGACGGAGGATCAGATTCTGTCCTCCTTAGCCGATAAATACAGCGGGGAAGATTTGCGGGAGGCTCTGGAGGAGTGCCGCATCCTGAAGGAAGCGGGAGTGCTGTTTTCCCAGGATGTGTATGAGGCGGCAGCAACTGAACTGGCGGGAAAACGCCAGACTGTGGTAAAGGCCCTCTGCCTGCATATCGCTCACGACTGTAATCTGGCCTGTCAGTACTGCTTTGCCGAGGAGGGGGAGTACCACGGACGCAGAGCGCTGATGAGTTATGAGGTGGGCCGGAAGGCTCTGGATTTCCTCATTGCCAATTCCGGAAACAGGAAAAATCTGGAGGTGGATTTTTTTGGCGGCGAGCCGTTGATGAATTGGCAGGTAGTAAAGGATCTGGTAAAATACGGAAGAGAGCAGGAGAAGCTGCACAACAAAAATTTCCGCTTTACCCTCACCACCAACGGTGTGCTGCTGAATGATGAGATTATGGAATTCTGCAACCGGGAGATGGGCAATGTGGTATTGAGCCTGGACGGAAGAAAAGAAGTCCATGACCGAATGCGTCCCTTCCGGAATGGGAAGGGAAGTTATGACCTGGTGGTGCCCAAGTTTCAGAAATTCGCGGACAGCCGGGGACAGGAACGCTACTATGTGAGGGGAACTTTCACCAGAAATAATCTGGATTTCGCCAGTGATGTGCTCCATTTCGCGGATCTCGGCTTCAAGCAGGTTTCCGTGGAGCCGGTAGTGGCTGATCCGGAGGAACCCTACGCGATACGCCAGGAGGATATACCCAAAATCTGTGAGGAGTATGACCGGCTGGCCCGGGAGATGATCCGCAGAGAGAAGGAGGGAAGAGGGTTTCACTTCTTCCATTTTATGATTGATTTGAGCGGAGGCCCCTGTGTGTACAAGCGCATGTCGGGCTGCGGTTCAGGAACGGAATACCTGGCGGTGACGCCCTGGGGAGATCTGTACCCCTGTCATCAATTTGTGGGGCAGGAGGAGTTCCTCATGGGAAATGTGGATGAGGGGATCACCCGCCCGGACATCGGAGAGCAGTTTAAAAACTGCAATGTCTATACAAAGGAAAAATGCCGGAACTGTTTCGCGAAGTTCTACTGCAGCGGCGGCTGCGCGGCGAATTCCTACCATTTTCATGGGACCATCAATGACGCCTACGACATCGGCTGCGAATTGCAGCGGAAGAGAGTGGAATGCGCCATTATGATAAAAGCGGCTCTGGCCGAGTAGAAAAGAAAAGAGGAGAAAGACAATGAACAAGAAAAAAGCCACATGGTCCATGGCTCTGATGGTAGTTCTTCTGGTGGTAGTGCTGATTACAGCAGCCATCGGATGGGGCCCCACCGGAACCGGATCCGCAAAGAACATCAAACTGGGGCTTGATCTGTCCGGCGGTGTTTCCATCACTTACCAGACGGTGGGGGATGAGAACCCTTCCTCTGAGGATATGTCGGACACCATTTATAAGCTGCAGCAGCGTGTACAGAACTACAGCACGGAGGCTTCCGTCTATCAGGAGGGAAGCAACCGGATCAATATTGAGATCCCCGGCGTGACGGATGCCAATGAGATCCTGGAGGAGCTGGGACAGCCCGGTTCTCTGACCTTCCAGCTGGCGGATGGTACGGTGGTGCTGGACGGAAGCCAGGTAGAATCCGCTGAGGCGGGGATTCAGAATGATTCCCTGGGCAATTCCCAGCATGTGGTTTCCCTGACCTTTACCGATGAGGGGGCGGCAGCCTTCGCGGAGGCCACTGCTGACAACGTGGGAAGCCCCATCTATATTGTGTACGATGGAGAGGTGATCAGCGCTCCCACAGTCCAGGAGGCCATCACAGACGGAAAGTGTGTGATTTCCGGCAGCTTTGATGCGCAGTCCGCCGCGAATCTGGCATCCTCCATTCGTATCGGATCTCTGTCTCTGGAATTGGAGGAGATCCGCTCCAACGTGGTGGGCGCTCAGCTGGGCGAGGCAGCCATCTCCACCAGCTTGCTGGCAGGCGCCATCGGCCTGCTGATTGTGATTGTCTTCATGATCTTTGTTTACCGGGTTCCCGGAGTGATTGCGGGTATCTCGCTGATTATGTACACCGGTTTGGAGCTGGTGGCACTGAACGCCTTTGATATGACGCTGACCCTCTCCGGCATCGCCGGCGTGATTTTGTCTATCGGCATGGCTGTGGACGCCAACGTGATTATTTACGCCCGTATCCGGGAGGAGATCGCCGCCGGAAAGACGGTGCGGTCTGCCATCGATATTGGATTTAAGAAGGCGCTGTCTGCTATCATTGATGGTAATGTGACCACATTGATTGCCGCCTTTGTGCTGAACTTTATGGCTACCGGTTCGGTGAAGGGATTTGCCCAGACACTGGCGCTTGGTATTGTGATTTCGATGTTTACGGCCTGTGTGATTTCCAAGATTCTGGTGAACGCAGCCTATGGACTGGGTATGCAGGATGAGAAATACTTCGGACGGGCAAAGGAACTGAAAACCATCAACTTTGTGG
>DBFBJF010000221.1:0-2688 GCA_048203265.1 Candidatus Merdiplasma sp. | reverse complement strand
TTTGCGCCGCAAAGCGGCACTTTCCGTTGCAAATCCGTGCGCATCCTGCGAAGCGGCTAAGGAAGTGCTCAGCGCTTCCTTAGCTCTGTAAGGAGCGGGACTGGAGCCTCGAAGAGGCGACGAGTGCGCATGTGGGCGGGGGAGGCTGTGAATAGTAACTACCGCTCATACTCTCCCCGGATGTCCTCAGAGGGGGGATCCAGAGGATAGGTACCGGTAAAGCATCCCTTGCAGATGGACAGTCCCTCCACCATCTCCTCCAGACGGCCAATCTGAAGATACGCCAGACTGTCCGCTCCGATGATCCGGCGGATCTCCTCCACATCCCGTCCGTAAGCGATCAGCTGCTCCCGCTCCGGAATATCCGTTCCGAAATAGCAGGGCCATAAAAAGGGCGGAGAACTCACCCGCATGTGTACCTCTTTAGCTCCCGCCTCCCGCAGCATATGAACAATCCGGTCGCTGGTGGTTCCACGGACAATGGAATCATCAATCATGATGATCCTTTTTCCCTCCACCGCCTCCCGCAGTACGTTCAGCTTGATGCGGACGCTGGATTCCCTGCTGCTCTGCTTAGGCTTAATGAACGTGCGGCCGATGTATCCGTTCTTCACAAAGGCCGTGCCATAGGGGATCCCGGATTCCATGGAGTAACCCAGGGCAGCCACATTGCCTGACTCCGGCACACCCACCACCAGATCAGCCTCCACCGGCGAATCCATAGCCAAATATCTGCCCGCCTTGATCCTGGCATTGTAGACGCTCACTCCATCCATACGGCTGTCCGGTCTTCCAAAATAAATGTACTCAAAAATACATCTGGCCGGCTGCCTGTCTCCCTCTGCCGGCAGACAGCAGCTTTTGTCGGACACAATTCCCCGCTCCGGCGTGATGGTGACAATCTCTCCGGGCTCCACATCCCGGATAAAGTCAGCGCCGATGGCATCCAGGGCACAGCTCTCTGAAGCCAGGATGTAGGCCTGATCCCGCTTCCCGATACACAGGGGCTTAAATCCGAAGGGATCTCTGGCTCCGATCAGCTTCCTGGGGGACATGACAATCAGGGAGTAGGCTCCCTGTATTTTTTTCATGGCTGCCGCCACTGCCTCCTCCGCCGAGGCCGTTCTCACCCTGGCTCTGGCAATGTGATAGGCAATCACTTCCGAATCAATGGTGGTCTGAAAAATCGCTCCATCGTGGGCCAGCTCCCTGCGAAGCTGTGGCGCGTTTAACAGGTTTCCGTTGTGGGCCACCCCCAGGGTGCCCTTGATATAATTCAAAACCAGGGGCTGGGCATTCTCAATGGTGCTCCCGCCGGCCGTGGAATACCGCACGTGGCCCACACCGATATTTCCGGTCAGGCGTGAAATCTCCTCCGCGGAAAACACCTCGTTCATCAATCCCATTCCCCGGCGGCTGAGCACCTTTCCCTTGGGACCGGAAGTATCGCTGACCGCGATGCCGCAGCTCTCCTGTCCCCGGTGCTGCAGCGCCAGCAGACCATAGTAAATAGAGGGAGCCACGCCCTCCCCGGAAAAATCATACATTCCGAAGACGCCGCATTCTTCCCTCAATTTATCAGAAACATCCTCCTGCACGTATATCGTATCTCTCATCTAGCAGCCTTTCTGTTCTGTGTGCTTATTTCGTTTGCTTCCATCTCATTCCGCGAGGCAGCGAAAGCAGCCCTCCACTGGTTACGGTTACTATTCACAGCCCTCCGATGCCACGCAGTCCGTGAAAATTATAGCCCATAACCCCAAGGAAAGCAAGCCTAACATTTGGCACTTCTGCAGTAATCGGCCCTCATCTGCCGGATCAGTTCTTCCTCCGTCTCCTCCGAAATCTCCATATTTTCTTCTGTTTGGGCTATATTCTGACAAATCTTTGAATTGTATTCCTGGATCCTGGAAACCAGATGGGGATCGGCCTTCAGCTCTTTCAGCTTTTTCTTGTATTCCTCATCGGACAGATACAGCGGCAGCACACTCACGTACCTGCGCAGCATCTCCTTGGTCTCCACCTGCTTATACCCCCGCAGAAAGCACTCCGCCGCATCCTCGAACAAAAACATTCTGGCATAGGCGCACCCCAGATTGTTCCAGATTTCCGCGTAGAACTGGGCTCCCAGGTTTCCCGGGCCCCTGCGTTCCAAAATCTGGTAGTATTCATGCATGGCATTGCTGTACATCCCGCATTTTACCAGATAATCTCCCTTCAGCTTCTGGCGCACATCCTCAGGCTGCACTTCCAGCTTTCCCAGCTTTTCCTGCATCTGGCGCATCTTCTCCGGGGACAGATAACCGATCTCCCGGAAAATGGGAAGAATAAAGTAGGCAATCCCCTCCTGCTTATCCAGCTGCTCATAGAGCTGGCGATACAGCTTCTTCAGCCCCAGCTCATCCCGCAGCCAGTCACACAGCGCTTCATTGACAATGGTCTGGTCAATGAGATAGACGTTCTCATACAGATAAAAACACAGCTCCTCAATGGTATAAATATTGGTGCTGATACTCTCAATATAGTAGGGCTTGGCAGCCCGCTTCACCTGGCATAAATCAAAACTCATCTGCCGTCACTCTCCTTTGCCCTCCCGTCAGAACAGGATCTCCCGCTCCCATTTTTTCCCGGAAGGACGGTAAAATTCTCCAAATCCCAGGTCTTCCACTTCCACCACACACCGGGTAC
>DBFBJF010000220.1:0-9849 GCA_048203265.1 Candidatus Merdiplasma sp. | reverse complement strand
CTGTTCTCCTCCAACGCCTGACTCAGCTCTCTGCAGACCTCGCGGTACTCTTCGTAAGCTCTCCGGCAAAGCTCCGGCCGCTCTCCCAGGTCTTGGGCCGCGAATTCATCCAGAATTTTCAGGTGATTTTTCGGGTACAGCAAAGACTGGTGCTGATGCTGTCCGTGGATGTCAATCAATCCGGCAGCCAGGTCCCGAATTAGGGAAATATTCACTGTCTCCCCGTTGATCCGGCTGACGCTTCTTCCCTTCTGATACTTCCGGGAAATCACCACCTGGCCGTCCTCCACCGGAATCTCCAGATCCTCCAGGCGCTCCAGCACCTCCGGATTTTCCGTCACAAAGAACAGCTCCACCAGAGCGTACTCCACTCCCTCCGGCACGTAGTCCTTAAAATTTCCGGCTCCCAGGGCCACGTTCACTGATCCGATGACAATGGACTTTCCCGCTCCGGTCTCACCTGTCATAATATTCAGCCCCGGTCCGAAGAGCACCTCCTGCTCCTCAATCAGCGCCATATTTTTCACATGCAAACTCAATAACATATCGCTACCAGACTCTCTCTCCCGGTTTTATCCCTGATTCCCAACAATCCTGCGAATCTTCTCCATCACCCTGGGGGTATCCTCGGTGCTGTGGACTGCACACATGATCGTATCATCCCCCGCGATGCATCCGGCCACCTCGGACCAATGCATGGCGTCCAGTGCCGCCGCCACAGCCATGGCCATGCCGGACACCGTCTTCACCACCAGAATGTTCTGAGCCATATCCATGGAGACAAAGCCTTCCCTGAGCACCCGCAAATATTTTTCATTCATGCCCACGCTGCCGCCATGCATCACCGCATACTTCTGCTTCCCGCCGTTCACAGCGATCTTGGTGAGCTTCAGCTCTCTGATATCCCGGGAGATCGTGGCCTGGGTCACCTGAAAACCTTCCCGGTTCAGATGCTCTGCCAGCTCCTCCTGGGTCTCGATGTCATATCTGTTGATTAAATCGATAATTTTCGCCTGTCTGCCTACCTTCATATCAGCCTCCATCAATTTCCATTGGATTCCGAAAAAATATTCTGCTGTCCTCAGTTCATCTTCTTGCGCAGAATTTCCACAAAGCTCCGGTTATTGATCTTCACCAGGCGGGTCTTCTTCTCCGTCTTCATCACCTTCACTCTGTTTCCCACATTCAGCTTCACTGAAGTGTCGCCGTCAAAGGTCACCTCCGCCCCCTCATTATCCGGCTGATGAGCGCCTCCCAGCTCCACCGTAATCTCCACATCATCCGGCAGCACAATGGCTCTGGAGTTGAGAGTGTGGGGAGCAATGGCCGTCAGAAGCATCAGGGAAGCATCCGGAGCCACGATGGGGCCCCCCGCAGACAGACTGTAGCCTGTAGACCCTGTGGGGGTGGAAATGATGATACCGTCCGCCCGGTAAGAGCAGAGAAAGGTGTCATTCACAAAAATATTAAAATCGATTCCCCTCAGCCGTCCCCGTCTTCCGATGACAATGTCGTTCAATGCCATATCCTCCATCAGCTTTTTGCTGTGATGGTAGGCGCAGCCCGTGATCATCATCCGCTCCTCGATGGTGAACTCCCCCGCTATCAGCCGGTCCAGGGCAAACTGAATGTTCTGCCGCTCAATTTCGGCCAGATATCCCAGTGTTCCCATATTGATGCCCAGCAGGGGAAGCCCGGTATCCACCAGATCTCTGGATGCCTGGAGAAGAGTTCCATCTCCGCCCAGCACCAGCACGCACTCCACCGCCTCCGGTATTCTGGACGCGTCCGTGTACTTATAGGGCCTGCCGCCCTGATGTCCGGCGCTATCCTGAACATAGCATACTTTTCCCTTTTCTTCCAGATAATTTTTTATTAAATTTGTGGTCTCCAAATTGGGGTCCTTTAGATGATTGGTAATGACATAAAATTGATCCATAGGCTACCTTCCTGTCAGTCCAACGTTTCATGAGCCAGATCCACCACCGCCTGCGGGTTTATGGCACCGGGCGTATCCCGGTCAACCCGGCCCTTCTCCATCCACAGCAGATACTCAATGTTTCCCTCCGGCCCCTTGATGGGTGAAAAATCCAGCCCCAGCACCGTCAGTTCCAGGGAGCGGGCAAACTCTATCACTTTCTCAATGACTTCCAAGTGTACCTTCGCGTCCCGCACCACGCCTTTTTTTCCTACCTTCTCCCGCCCGGCTTCAAACTGGGGCTTAATCAGGCTCACAATCTGCCCCTGTTCTTCCATCAGGTCCCGCACCGGTCCCAGCACCTTGGTCAGAGAGATAAACGACACATCAATGGAGACGAAGGAGGGTCTCTCCCCAATATCCTCCGTTGTCACGTAGCGGATATTCGTCTTTTCCATGCACACCACCCGGGGATCGTTGCGCAGGCCCCAGTCCAGCTGACCGTGTCCCACGTCCACCGAGTACACCTTGACTGCCCCATTCTGCAGCATACAGTCCGTAAATCCTCCGGTGGAAGCCCCCACGTCCATGCACACCCTGCCATCCAGTTTCAGGCCGAAGGACTTCATGGCCTTTTCCAGTTTCAGGCCTCCGCGGCTCACATATTTCAGTGTATTTCCCCGCACCTCTATGGCCGCTTCCTGCCGGAACATAGTCCCAGCCTTATCCTCCTTCTGGCCGTCCACGTACACCTGCCCCGCCATAATCATAGCCTTGGCTTTCTCTCTGGAAGCGGCCAGTCCCCTGGAAACCAGCAGCACATCTAACCGTTCTTTCATGTTTCTTCCGTCTCCTTCTGCTCCATTCCCACATAAACCGCCAAAATCCGTTTCACAATGGAATCCGCGTCCACGCAGGTCTCCGTTTTCAATACCTCCACATTTCCATGCTCCACGTAGTCATCGGGAAGGGCCACATTGATCACCGGAATCCCTGCCTGAATATCGTTCAGATATTCCAGAACCCGGTCCCCGAAACCTCCGCTTCTGACATTCTCCTCCATGGTCACCAGCAGGCTGTGCTCCCGGGCAATCCGACCCAGCAGCTTCTCATCCAGCGGTTTTACAAATCTGGCATTGACCAGGGAACAGCTGTATCCCAAATCCCGCAGCCGTGCCCGCACCTCCACCGCCGTCTTAACCATGCTTCCCACTGCCAGCAGAGCAATGCCCTGCTCATCATAGAGCACTTCTCCTTTTCCCAGGGCAATGGGAGCCCGAAAATCTTCCAGGCCGTCATAGGCTTCCCCTCTGGGATAACGGATCGCCACCGGCCCCGTATACCGGATGGCAAATTTCAGCATATCGGAGAGCTCCCACTTATTTTTGGGAGCCATCACACACATATTGGGAATCCCCGACAGATAGGACAGATCAAAGATGCCCTGATGGGTTTCCCCGTCGCTTCCCACCAGTCCGGCCCGGTCCACCGCAAAGATCACATGAAGATTTTGAATACAGACATCATGGATGATCTGATCATAGGCTCTCTGGAGAAAAGAAGAGTACACGGCCACCACCGGGATCATGCCGGCTACAGCCATGCCGGCGGCAAAAGTCACTGCGTGCTCCTCTGCGATTCCTACATCAAAAAAGCGGTCCGGATACATATTTCGGAAGCGTTTCAGACCGGTTCCATCAGGCATGGCGGCAGTGATGGCTACAAGGCGGGATTCCCTGGCTCCCATCTTGCACATTACCGTGGAAAATATGTCCGTATAGTTGGCTTTCCGTTTCTTTTTCTTCGGCAGCCCTGTCTCAATGTCAAAGGGCTCCGCCCCATGAAAGCGGGCAGGATGCTTCTCCGCAGGGGCGTATCCCTTTCCCTTTTTTGTCTTCACATGGATAACCACCGGGCCGTTCACCCGCCTGGCCTCCTGGAACACCCGTACCATCTGGGAGATATTGTGGCCGTCCAGCGGGCCCAGATACTTTATCCCCAGATCCTCAAAAAACATACCCGGAATGATCAGCTGTTTGATGCCATTTTTTGTCATCCGCAGCCGCTCCACCATCCGGTTTCCATAAGGGATCTTGTTCAGTGTATTTTCCAGCCCCGCTTTCAGCCCTGTGTAAGCATCCGCAGTGCGCAGATTGCTCAGATAAGTGGAAAGACCTCCCACATTTTCCGAGATGGACATCTCATTGTCGTTGAGAATAATAATAAAATTCGTCTTAATCTGGGCTGCGTTGTTCAGCGCCTCGTAGGCCATACCCCCGGTGAGAGAACCGTCCCCGATGATGGAAATCACCGCGTAGTTTTCTCCCAGCAGATCCCGGGCCCTGGCATATCCCAGCCCCGCCGAGATGGAGGTGGAGCTGTGTCCGGTGTCAAAGGCATCGCAGTCGCTCTCCTTCCGCTTTGGAAAACCGCTCATCCCTCCGTATTTTCTCAGACCGTCAAATCCTTCCCGCCTGCCGGTGAGAATTTTGTGGGTGTAGGACTGATGGCCCACATCCCAAATCATCTTGTCCTTCGGCAGTTCAAAGGCCAGGTGGAGCGCCATGGTCAGTTCCACCACGCCAAGATTGGAAGCCAGATGTCCTCCGGTTACACTGATCTTCTCAATTAAAAATTTCCGGATCTCCTCCGCCAGAATGGGAAGCTCGTCCTTATCAATTTTTTTAATGTCATTGATCTGATTTATTTTTTCCAGTACCATCCCATTACCTTCTGTTCCTTAGTTTTCCCTAGTAATCAGCCAGATCACCAGGCTGCGGAGAAATTCATCGCTGTGGGAAAGGCCGTCCAGTCCCTCCAGCGCTCTTTCCGATATCCGCTTCACATCCGCCTTCGCCTGCTCCAGTCCCTTCAAAGTCACATACGTGGTCTTATGATTCTTCTCATCGCTTTTAATGGGTTTGCCCAGCGTCTGCATGGTTCCCGTCACATCCAAAATGTCATCCTGGATCTGAAAAGCCAGGCCGATGTCTGTGCCAATCCGCTGGATCTGATCAAGCTCCTCACCGGGCGCGCCTGCCAGGGCTGCCCCCACCATCATGGACGCCTCGATCAGAGCCCCGGTCTTTAAGCGGTAGACAAAATCAAGCTGTTCTTCGGAAAGCTCCTTTCCCTCCATCTCCACATCCACAGACTGGCCGCCGATCATACCGTATATCCCGGTTTTTCGGGTCAAAATCCCAAGAGCCGCTCCCAGTTTCGGATGATCCGGCTCCATCTCAAAGGCCTTGGCGGCAGTTTCGTAGGCATAGTTGAGCAGCCCGTCCCCGGCCAGAATTCCCATCGCCTCCCCATATACCACATGGGTGGTCTTCCGGCCTCTGCGGTACTCATCGTTGTCCATGGCGGGCAGATCATCGTGAATCAGCGAATGGGTGTGAATCATTTCCATGGCTGCCATAAAAGGCTCCACCACCGGACTCTTTCCACCATACATTTCATAGGTTTTCATCATAAGAAGCGGGCGCAGCCGCTTTCCGCCGGAGAGCATGCTGTAGTTCATGGCCTCCAGCAGTGTCTTTTGAAATCCTTCCTCCGGGGGAAGGTATTTGCGGATGACGGTCTTCACCTTTGCCACATTTTCATTCAGTTCAGCCTCAAAATTCATCCAGATTCCCCTCCTCGTCCACCATCAGGACCTTCTTTTCTGCCAGGTCTATTTTCTCTCTGCACATTTTCAGCAATTCCATCCCCTTCTGGTAAATGCGGATCGTATCCTCCAGGGATACCTCCCGGTCTTCCAGCTGGCTGGCCATATCTTCCAGCCGTTCAAAGGCTTCCTCCAGGGTCAGCGCTTCATCTTCTCCCGCCGCCTCCTGGGCTTTGGCTGCCTCCTGCTCTCCCGCCGTCTCCTGTGTTGACAGCCCCTGTTCCGGTAGTCTCTGCTTCATCTATCTCTCCTCCGTTTTCTCCTGGTCTGTCTCCTGCTTCGCGCTCTGAGCACCAGAGCGGTCCATGATGACCTGCTCCGCTCTGGCTCTGATCTGCCCCCCGGCCATAGACAGGATCAGCATCTGCCCGGGGCTCACCTGGGAAGCCCGGTTCACCCGTCTGCCCTCCTCATCCGTCACAAAGGCATATCCCTGGGAGAGTTTTTCCAGGGGCGACAGTCCCTTAAACCGTTCCACCAGAAACAGCAGCCGATTTTGATATTCCTGAAGCCGGGCCTGCATGGAATGGCGCAGAGCGTCCTCCCGCTGGTCCGCCGTCAGTTTCAGTTCTCTGAGCCTGCTCTGGGGGCTTCCGGCCTGCAGACGCGTCTGAAGCTGTCTCAGCCTGTCCCGGGACCGGTCCAGCTTCTCATTCACCCGGCCAAGCAGCCGCGCCTGGTACAGATTCAGATCCTGAAGAGTCTGGCTCATATCTTCCACCGCCAGCTCCGCTCCGGCGGAGGGAGTAGGCGCTCTCAAATCTGCCACAAAATCCGCGATGGTGGTGTCTGTCTCATGACCCACCGCTGAAATGATAGGAGTGCTGCATTCAAAGATAGCCCGGGCCACCGCTTCCTCATTGAAGGCCCAGAGATCCTCCATGGAGCCGCCGCCCCGGCCCACGATCATCACATCCACCCCAAGGCGGTCCAAAACACCGATTCCTTTCGCCACGCTCTCGGCAGCCCCCTCCCCCTGCACCTTGGCCGGGTAGAGAATAATCCGGATCCCCGGATGCCGTCGTTTCGCGATATTAATAATATCCCGCACCGCTGCCCCGGTGGGAGCCGTCACCACGCCCAGCGTGCTCACATGGGCGGGAATGGGCTGCTTATACTCCTGGGCAAACATTCCCATCTCCTCCAGCTCCTGCTTCAGAGCCGCGAACCGCTCATAGAGAACACCCAGGCCGTCCAGCCGTATCTCCTTTGCGTAGAGCTGGTAGGTGCCATCCCTCTCATAGACGCTGACACTGCCGAACACCACCACCTGGAGCCCGTTTTCCAGGCGGAAGGCCAGATTTTTCCTGGAACCGGCGAACATGACGCAGGAGATGGCCCCCGTCTCGTCCTTCAGAGAGAAATAAATATGCCCTGAATTGTGATATTTGCAGTTGGAAACCTCACCCTTCACATAGACACGGCTGAGGAGGAAATCCTGGGTAAACATCCTCTTAATGTAAGAATTGATCTGTCCCACCGTGTAGACACTTCCCATTCTTCACAGTCCTCCTTCCCTGTCCGTCTCTTTGGGAAACGCTGATAAAAGCAGCGCTCCTTTTCATATTATGCCAGCTTTGCCAAAATACCGTTGATAAAAGCCGGCGATTCATCGCTGCCAAATTTTTTTGCCAGCTCCACCGCCTCGTTGATGGCCACGTTCACCGGAATATCGTCATCCCAGCGCATCTCATAGACCGCCAGACGCAGGATTGCCAGATCGGCCCGGGCCATGCGCCCCGTCTTCCAGCCCTTTGCCACCCGGTCAATCTCCTGGTCAATCTCCGGCACTTTGGCCGCAATTCGCTCCGCCTTCTCTCTGATATATTTCCGGTCCTCCTGGGGCACGAAAGACGGCGGATTGGCCAGGTCATCATCCAGGGCCTGATCAAAATAAAGATCCATCTGCTCCTTCATCTCTGCCATTCCGTAAAAGTCCACACCGAACAGGATTTTAAAAATATGCTCCCTGATTTCTCTTCTGCTCATAATTTCTCCTTTAAAAGGGGCTGCCACAAAATTTCCCAAACGGCTCCTCCATCCAGGAACCGGTTTTCCATTTTGCAGCAGCCCTCATCTTTTTTTGCCGTTGACACAGGCTATTTATTTTCCGTTGTCCATCACCACATTGACGATCTTAATATTGACTTCCGATACAGTCAGACCAGTCATGGTTTCAATGGCCGTCTTTACCTTGTCCTGAATCTCCGCGCAGGTGTCCGGCACATTGTAGCCATAGTTCATGTTGATATTCATGGCCACCTTCACCTCGCCGTCCTGCACCAGGATCTTCACTCCCTTGGACAGGCTCTTTACTCCCAGTTTCTCAATGAGATCCCTGGTCACATTTCCCGCCATGGACGCCACGCCCTTTACCTCCGAGGCAGCCAGTCCGGCAATGATGGCTACCACCTCGTCCGCGATTTTTACTTCGCCGTAGCTTCCATCCGTCTCAATCGTATTGGTATGAGTTGTCTCATTATTCACACTTGCCATATCTGTTCCTCCTGTATATCAAACAGTTGTATCTGTTCTGTATAAACCGCATCATATCAGGCAAAATGCCTCTTCTATGATTATAACAAATATTCCACCATTTGCAAGCAAATATTCCTCACTATTCAGCCGTCAGGCCGCGTACCGCCTGCTTCGCAGGCTTTTCGCTGCCTTTCCCCGCCAGGCTGGCTTTTTCTCACTATTCAGCCGTCAGGCCGCGCACCGCCTGCTTCGCAGGCTTTTCGCTGCCTCCGGCAGCTCCCGTCCGCGGCTGATGGGCGTTCCGCCCATCCCCCGGCAAGGGAAACCAGTCCGCAGCAAATAAATTTGCGCGTCCTGATTTCCCTTTCCTTCTGACGGCTGAACTGTTACCTTCCAAATTCACTCAATTCCAGGCCGGGGTTGCGGTCCAGGACCATGCCCACCGACCAGCTGTTGACAAACAGCAGAAGGGGACGGCCCTTCAGATCTCGGATCTTCTTCATATCCGAAGTTCCCACCAGCTTGTCCAGGTCCAGATCTTTGTTCTCAATCCAGCGAATGTGCTCATAGGGCAGCGTATCCAGACGGATGTCCACATTGTACTCATTCTCCAGGCGGTACTTGAGCACATCAAACTGCAGCACGCCCACCACGCCCACGATGATCTCCTCCATTCCGGTGTTGAACTCCTGGAAGATCTGGATGGCGCCCTCCTGGGCGATCTGGTTGATTCCCTTTACAAACTGTTTGCGCTTCATGGTGTCCAGCTGCGTCACCCGGGCAAAATGCTCCGGGGCGAAGGTGGGAATCCCCTCAAAAGCAAACTTCTTGCCGGGCATGCACACCGTATCTCCAATGGCAAAAATGCCCGGATCAAACACACCGATGATGTCTCCCGCATAGGCCTCGTTCACCACATGCCGTTCCTGGGCCATCATCTGCTGAGGCTGGGAGAGGCGCAGCTTTCTGCCGCCCTGCACGTGGTAAACCTCCCGGTCCGCCTCAAATTTTCCGGAACAGATTCGCATAAAGGCGATACGATCCCGGTGATTTTTGTTCATGTTGGCCTGAATCTTAAATACGAAGGCGGAGAAATCCTCCTTGATGGGATCGATCACTCCGCAGTCAGCCACCCTGGCCAGAGGCGGGGTGGTCATAGCCAGGAAATATTTCAGGAAAATCTCCACACCGAAATTGGTCAGGGCTGACCCGAAGAATACCGGGGAGAGTTCTCCCTTGCTCACCAGATCCTGGTCAAATTCCGCGCTGGCTCCGTCCAGCAGTTCGATCTCCTCCGTTAGCTTTTCCATGGCCTCATCGCCCACAAACTCCCGCAGCTCCGTGGAATCCAGATCGTACTCGGTGGCCACGCCCTCCTTTGTTCCCTTTTCCGTATCGGTGAAGGTAACCACCTTTCCTTCGTTCCGATCATAAACTCCCTTGAAGTTCTTTCCGGAGCCGATGGGCCAGTTGATGGGACAGGTGGCAATTCCCAGCTCTTTTTCGATATCATCCAGCAGCTCAAAGGTATCGTTGGCATCCCGGTCCATCTTATTGATAAACGTAAAAATAGGGATGTGGCGCATCACGCAGACCTTAAACAATTTTCTGGTCTGGGCCTCCACTCCCTTGGAAGCGTCAATTACCATCACTGCGGAATCCGCCGCCATCAGGGTCCGGTAGGTATCCTCCGAGAAATCCTGGTGTCCCGGCGTATCCAGAATGTTGATACAGTATCCTCCATAATTAAACTGCAGGACAGAGGAGGTTACCGAGATACCCC
>DBFBJF010000219.1:0-3146 GCA_048203265.1 Candidatus Merdiplasma sp. | reverse complement strand
CTACTCCCCCTGCTCTTCCTCCATATTTTTTAAAAATTCATTCAATTCCTGGATCTCTTTCTGATCCATCTTTTTTCCATGGTAGAGCGCGGTGACGAAACGTTTCAGGGAGTTTCCGTACAGTTTTTCCAGAATATTCCTGCTCTCATTACTCTGGTACTCTTCCTGACTCACCAGCGGAGTATACAGGTTCATGTTTCTCTCCTTTGTCACCGCTACAAACCCCTTCTTCTCCAGCCGTCCCAGCAGGGACAAAATGGTGGTCGGCGCAAGTGCCTTTTTCTCATTCACAACGCGCTCAATCTCCAGCCTGCTCATCGGCGGCTGATGGCTCCACAAGACCAGCATGATGTCAAGTTCTGAATCCGGAAGCCTGCCCGGGCCATTTTTCATCTTCTCACCTCCATCAACTTTCCTTCAACGCCAGCGACAGTTTCTTTTCTTCATGCTACCGCCGGTGGAAACGGTTGTCAAGAATGCTTCTGAGAGGTGCCCGCATTTTCATCCTCATGAATCCGCACCGATCCAGATGGCGCCGTCCGGTCCCGTCCAGGTATTGTCATCATTTGCCGTATATACGCCTCCCGCATCGTTTAACCAGGTTCCGTCAGACTCATTCCAGTATAATGTCTGGCTGTTGTTCCCCTCCTCGTCCGTCACCATCACCGACTGGGCGTTCTCATCCACCGAGGAAGCGGGCGCGGTCTGTGTCCAGAGCTCCCCGCTGGTTGCGCAGGTCCAGGTACCATCCCCGTTGCTGGAATACTGGCGTCCGCTCCCATCATACCAGCAGCCGTCCGTGGCCTTATAAACGTACGTGGCTCCATCTCCATCTATTTTATAAAGGGTAACGGCTTCATCCGTCAAGGTCAGTCCGGATTTTTCCGCAGTGGGCGGCGCCACAGAAACGTACTGGGCGGAGACGTATCCGGCTGTGCCGTCATAGTCCACCTGATACCATCCGCTTTCCGATCCGTTTTCCTCCACAATTCCGGTAACTGTCAGAGCGTCTGCATAAGATACCATACCAAGAACCGGTGCATCTGTGGAGGGGGCGCTGCGCACATTCAGGCTCTGTCCGGTCACCCAGACGGAAAATTCTGACTCCTCCACCACCGACTCTGGCCGGGCGGATCCTGTGCTTCCGCTGCTTCCCGTATTTCCGGTACTCCCTGCATTTCCAGTGCTCCCCGTACTTCCGGCATTTCCCGCGGTTTTCGTGCTTCCGGGCGAAGGACCCTCCTCCTTTTTCACTGCCGTCTTTGTATCATATACCTGAATCTTTGCGCTCTCCACTGCCTTTCGCATCTCATCCAGCCGTTCTTCATCCTGCACCTGCCCGGTTATCACAAATACCTCATTCACGGTGGAAATTACCGTCTGGCAGGAAGCCTGATACCGGCCCTCCGCCACCGTCATATCCGGCAGCGTCTCCCCATTGCTCAGATGCTCCATGGTAATCACATCCGTCCCGTCCGAGAGCTTCACCCACACGCTGGCATCCTTCACCTGCTCCCAGTCATCCCCGGGCAGCTCCATCTTAAGAACCGAATCCGGCGTGACGTATTCGGCCCCAAAGCTGACAGTCCCAAAAGCAAATACCGCCGTCATCATACCAACAATTAAAAGCTTCAGCTGATTCTTCCTCATAAATATCCTCCTCTCATTCTTCTACATTTGTAGTTGATGGCAATATTCTACATCTGTAGTAGATCTGTGTCAATAGAAATTTACGAATTACCTGAAGTTTTTTGTTACCATATCACAGTTTTCCCCAGCAAGACCGGAGGCCGCAGCAATCATCACCGAATCATTGCTGCGGCCCCCGGCCTTGTCCCGATTTTCACCTGAGTTTACAAACTTTTCTATGAAATTTTCTCATTCTATATCCAATTTCAGCGGTTCATCCAAGTTCTTTGGCACATAACCGCCGTTTTTCTTTCTCTGCTTGACACATTCCGTGAGCAGATACTCAATCTGTCCGTTGACGGAGCGGAAATCATCCTCCGCCCAGGCTGCAATCTCATCATAGAGTTTCTCTGAAAGCCTGAGGGGAATCTGTTTCTTTGCCGCCATCAGTACAGGCTGCCGGAATTTACCACCGGCTGGGCGTCATGATTGCCGCACAGCACCACCAGCAGATTGGAAACCATGGCGGCCTTCCGCTCCTCATCCAGCTCCACCATACCGGTCTCATTCAGCCGCTGCAGCGCCATCTCCACCATACCTACCGCGCCATCCACAATCATCTTCCTGGCGTCGATCACTGCGGACGCCTGCTGCCTCTGCAGCATCACCGCCGCGATCTCCGGTGCGTAAGCCAGGTAGGTAATCCGGGCCTCCAAAATTTCCAGGTCGGCCTCCGTCACCTTACTCTGGATCTCCTCCCGGATTCTCTTTGCCACTTCCTCGCTGGATCCCCGCAGGCTGCCCTCATCGGCGATTCCATCCCCTGTAGTATCCACATTGGGCGCCACATCGTATGGATAAATCCGCACGATATTTCGAAGGGCGCTGTCACACTGCAGGGAAAGATATTCCTTGTAATTATCCACCTGGAATACCGCCTTGGCAGTGTCTACCACCCGCCATGTCACCGCGATACCAATCTCCACCGGATTTCCCAGGCAGTCATTAATCTTCTGGCGGTTATTATTCAGGGTCATCACCTTCAGAGATATTTTGGAACTTCCGCCGCCTTCAGCTGCCACAAGATTTCCGGTTCCAATGGAAAGGGAAAAACCGGAAAGAGCTTTCGCCGCTCCTCCGTCCACATCGCCGCTCTGATTCAGCTTGGTTTTCGCCGCCGGGTTGACACTGGTGCAGAAGGGGTTTACAAAGTAAAATCCTTCCTCCTTCAATGTTCCCACATATTTTCCAAACAATGTCAATACCAGAGCCTCCTGGGGTTTTAAAATCTTCAAACCACAGAAGGGGATCCACCCCAGGGCCAGCCAGACGATTCCCACAATCATCAGTGCCGGGTTCCACCCCTCTCCCATCATGACCGCCCCAAAGATGCAGGCAAACAGCGCCAGGCCGTACAAAACCAACGACAGCAGCAGCACCGCCATTCCATTTTTCTTGTTGCTCAATACTTTCTCTGTCATCTCATTCTCCTCCCGATTCCTCATACACTGTCATAC
>DBFBJF010000218.1:0-8791 GCA_048203265.1 Candidatus Merdiplasma sp. | reverse complement strand
GGGCAACACCATTCCCTTTATCGCCCGGTACCGGAAGGAAGCCACAGGATCTCTGAATGATGAGGTACTGAGAAAGCTGCATGAGAGGCTGACTTATCTGCGAAATCTGGAGGAGAGAAAGGAGCAGGTGATCGCTTCCATCCGGGAACAGGAGAAGCTGACGCCCCAGCTGGAGAGCCAGATCCGGGAGGCCGCCACGCTGGTGGCGGTGGAGGATCTCTACCGCCCATACAAGCCAAAGAGAAGGACCAGGGCCACCATCGCCAGGGAGAAGGGGCTGGAACCGCTGGCCAATCTCATCCTTCTGCAGATGACCAAGCACCCTCTGGAGGAGGATGCCAAGTCCTTTGTCTCCGAGGAGAAGGGAGTGGCCACCCAGGAGGAGGCATTGGAGGGAGCGAAGGATATTCTGGCGGAGATGGTGTCAGACCGGGCGGATTACCGCACCCGCATCCGGGAGATGTCCATGAGAGAGGGACGTCTGACGGCACAGGCGAAGGATGAGAAGGCGGAGTCCGTCTATGAGACCTACTATCACTACGAGGAGCCCGTGGCGAAGGTGGCCGGACACCGCGTTCTGGCCCTGAACCGGGGAGAGAAGGAAAAGTATCTGACGGTAAAGCTGGAAGCGCCGGAGGAGAAGATCCTGTCCTACCTGGAGCGCCAGCTGATTACCCGGGAGAATCCACACACCACACCTGCGTTGAAGGAGGTGGCCAGCGACAGCTACAAGCGGCTGATCGCGCCGGCCATCGAGCGCGAAATCCGCAGTGAGCTGACAGAGCGGGCGGAGGATGGAGCCATCCAGGTGTTTGGAAAAAATCTGCAGCAGTTGCTGATGCAGCCGCCCATTCAGGGGCAGGTGGTCCTGGGCTGGGATCCCGCCTTCCGCACGGGATGCAAGCTGGCGGTGGTGGACGCCACAGGAAAGGTGCTGGACACCACGGTGATTTATCCCACAGCGCCCACCACCCCGGCCAAGACTGCGGCGGCTAAGGAGACGCTGAAAAAGCTGATTAAAAAATATAACATCACCCTGTTTTCCGTTGGAAACGGCACGGCCTCCCGGGAATCGGAACAGTTTATTGTGGATCTTTTTAAGGAGATTCCGGAGAAGGTGCAGTACGTGATTGTCAACGAAGCGGGAGCCTCTGTTTATTCCGCCAGCAAGCTGGCCACGGAGGAGTTCCCCAATTTTGATGTGGGACAAAGAAGCGCGGCCTCCATCGCCAGGCGGCTGCAGGATCCCCTGGCGGAGCTGGTAAAGATTGATCCCAAATCCATCGGCGTGGGCCAGTACCAGCACGATATGACCCAGAAAAAGCTGGGGGAGGCCCTGGGCGGCGTGGTGGAGGACTGCGTGAACCGGGTGGGGGTGGACCTGAACACCGCCTCCGTTCCCCTGATGGAGTACGTGTCCGGAATCTCAAAGACCATTGCCAAAAATGTGGTGCAGTACCGGGAGGAGCACGGCCGTTTCGCGGACCGGAGAGAACTGCTGAAGGTGCCAAAACTGGGACCGAAAGCGTTTGAACAGTGCGCCGGTTTCCTTCGCATAGAGGGAGGCCAGAATCCCCTGGACAATACCGGGGTTCACCCGGAGAGCTACGAGGCGGCGGAAAAATTGCTGAAGCTGCTGGGCTATGGCCTGGAGGATGTGGCCCAGGGAAGGCTGGGAGAGATTCATAAGAAAGTGAAGGATTACAAAAAGACCGCCCAGGATCTGGGCATCGGGGAGGTTACCCTCAGAGACATCGTCCGTGAACTGGAGAAACCGGGACGGGATCCCCGAGAGGAGATGCCAAAACCCATTCTGCGCAGCGACGTGCTGGAAATGAAGGATCTGAAACCGGGGATGATTCTGAAGGGAACGGTCCGCAATGTGATCGACTTTGGGGCCTTCGTGGATATTGGCGTGCATCAGGACGGCCTGGTTCACATTTCCCAGATGAGCAGCAAAAAATTTGTAAAGCATCCCCTGGAAGTGGTCAGCGTGGGGGATATTGTGGAAGTGAAGGTGCTGGATGTGGATCTGGCGAAAAAGAGGATCAGCCTGACCATGAAGCTGTAGAGAGAATGGTGGGAGGAGGAATGGTGATGGGCATCTTTGTTACTCGGTAATAGCAAGGTGTACCTTTGTTATTACGCCTTGCTAATCAGAAAAATTGAAATGATTAGGAGGCTGGTATATGTCACATTTTATTTTTGATGGAAAAAGAATTTTTTATGAAGAAGCCGGGCGGGGAAAACCACTTATTATGCTGCATGGTGATACTGCGTCCTCCAGGATGTTTGAGTTTTTACTGCCCCTGTACCAGGACAATTTCCGGGTGATCCTGATTGATTTTTTAGGGAATGGACGGTCAGACAGAGTTGACAGATTCCCGGAGGATCTCTGGATCAGACAGGCCCAGCAGGTGATTGCGCTTATAGAATATTTGGGGATAGAAAAGGTAAATCTGCTGGGCACAAGCGGGGGAGCGTGGGTCGCTGTCAATACGGCTTTGGAGCGGCCCGATCTGATCGGCAAGGTGATCGCAGACAGCTTTGACGGCAGAACTTTACATGAAACCTTTGCAGAAAATCTGTTAAAAGAGCGGGAATATGCCAAACAGGATAATCAGTCCAGGCAGTTCTATGAATGGTGTCAGGGGGAAGACTGGGAAACCGTGGTGGATCTCAACACCCGGGCGCTTATATCATGCGCCGAAAAGAGAATTCCCCTGTTTTGTAAGCCGCTGGAAACTTTGAGAACGCCTGTTCTTTTCCTGGGGAGCCTAGAGGATCAGATGTGCCGGGAGGATTTACTGGTGGAATACGCGCAGATGGAACGGCTCGTACAAAACGGCAGGATACATATGTTTGAGACGGGCGGCCATCCGGCGGTTATGACAAACGCGGAATCTTCTGCCAGAGTGATCCGCAAATTTATAGACAGTTAATAGAAAGAGAGACTGCCGGAAAAGAGACACCGGCTTCATTACCGGAAAACTGAAACAGAAAAAACAGCAGGGAGCTGTCGCATAGAAACTTCATCGCTTCCTGATCAGAGGATGGTCAGGAAAGGGTGGGGAATCGCTGCGGCGGCTCTTTTTGCGCCAGTCACCAAACTGTAATCTTTTCTTGGTATAATGTGAACACTTAGCGAATGCAAGCCAAAGCGCAGCATGAGCTTAGTGAGAATACATGCCTGGACACTTAGCGAGGTCATTGCGAGCTTAGTGACCAGGGTATAATGTGAACACTTAGCGAATGCAGGATGGAGGAAAATGGGGATGATGGAATTATATTACGCCGAGGACGATCCGGATATTGCGGAGAGTGTGAAGGAGTACCTGGAGCGGAGAGGGATAAGGGTTTCCATATATGACAGAGTGGCGAAGCTGAGGGAGGCTCTGGAAAATCAGCTTCCCGCGATTGTTCTGCTGGATTGGAATATGCCAGATGGGCGGGGGGACCGCCTGTGCGGCTGGATACGGGAGAGGTGGAGCGATCTGCCCGTGATTTTTCTTACGGTCCGGGGAGATACCGATGATATTGTGGCCGGACTGGAGCAGGGAGGGGACGACTACGTGGTAAAGCCCTTTGAGCTGGAAGTGCTGTACTCCAGAATACAGGCGCTGCTGCGAAGAACCGGAAGCGGGAGGGAGCAGGCTCTCTCCTGCGGGGACATTTATCTGGATCAAAACCGCAGAAAGGTTTTCTGCTGTTCCGAAGAAATTATCTTAAGCGGGGCGGAGTATGGGCTGCTTCTGTGCCTGATGAGAAATAAGGGGCGGGTGGTGACCAGGGAAAGACTTTTGGAACAGGTGTGGGACGCAAAGGGCAGCTACGTGAATGATAATACGCTGACTGTCACCATGAAGCGGCTGCGGGACAAACTCCATCAGCCAGCCTGTCTGAAGACCGTCAGAAGCGTGGGGTACCGCATGGAGGATGGAAGATGAACAGCCGAAAGAGTGCGCAGATTATCTGCCTGTTTGTGATCGCGGTGAGCCTGATTGCCGTATCCCTGTCAGTGATGCTGATGTCAGGACGATACGGCAGGCTCCAATATGATCTGATCAATGACATCTGCGGGGAGATATTAGAGAGGGAGCCGGAAGCCGGGGAGGAGATTTCGGCAGCGCTGAAAGAAGTGGCGGAGCGAAAGAAACAAAATAGAGGGAATGAGGGCGTTGCCCGACGGCAGGATGTGCTGGCCTCTCTGGGATACCGGGTATCCGACTTTTCAGGGAATGCGTTTTGGTGGGAACTTTTTTCCGGAGGAGCAGGATTTCTTGCGGGGAATTTCATTTTCCTTGCCGCCTTTTTGTACCGGAACAGAAGAGAGGCTGGGCGCATTCAGGCTTTGGCTGATTATCTGGAGCAGGTGAATACGGGAAATGCCCCTGTTTTATCGGCCCGCAGGGAGGATGAGTTTTCAAAACTGGAAGATGAAATTTATAAGACAGTGACGTTTCTCTATCAGACCAGGGACGGGGCGGTACAGGCTAAAAATAAGTTCGCGGATCAGCTCTCCAATATTGCCCATCAGATCAAAACTCCCATCACGGCCATATCCCTGAATCTTCAGCGGATGGAGGGAGAAGGAGTCCGGCCATATCCGGCGCAGATTCAAAAGCAGCTTATGAGGCTTATCCATCTGGAGGAGGCGCTGCTTGGCCTGGCCCGCCTGGATTCAGGAGCGCTGGTTTTTGATCGAAAGAAAATTGATGTTTACACACTTCTGGTCCTTGCGGCAGAGAATCTGCAGGAACTGCTGCTTCAGTCCGGTTCCTCGGTGGAGATTCCGGAGCAGGGGGATATAGCTGTCACCGCGGACTTGGACTGGACCATGGAGGCTATTATGAATCTGATGAAAAACTGTGTGGAACATCATGCGGGCGGGACGGTGCACTGTTTTTACGATCAAAATCCCCTTTATACGGAGATCCTGATCTGGGATGAGGGGGAAGGCTTTATCAGGGAAGAGATTCCACATCTTTTTGAACGGTTTTACCGGGGACAAATGGCTGTGGAGGGCGGCATAGGAATCGGCCTGGCCCTGGCCAGGGAACTGATCGAACGGCAAAACGGTACAATACGGGCGAAAAATATGCCGGAGGGCGGCGCCTGTTTTGAAATTCATTTCTATTGTCGGAAGGAGGATTAGGAGGAATGAATATTTTAACGTGTGAAGGAGTGCGAAAAGTATACGGCTCAGGAGCCGGGCAGGTGACGGCGCTGGACGGAATTGACCTGGCAGTGGAGAAGGGGGAATTTGCCGCGATCGTGGGAGCGTCCGGCTCGGGCAAATCCACCCTGCTGCACATCCTGGGAACTGTGGATAAGCCCACAGAGGGAAGGGTGATGGTGGACGGAAACGACGTATCCAAATTGAATCCAACCCAGGCGGCAATCTTTCGCCGCAGGAAGGTGGGGCTGGTATATCAGTTTTACAATCTGATCCCCACGCTGACCGCCCGAAAAAATATTCTCATGCCCCTGGCCCTGGATAAAAAGAAACCAAATGGAGCGTATTTTGAGCAGATTGTGAGTTCCCTTGGCATTGCGGACCGGCTGGAAGCCCTGCCAAGCCAGCTCTCGGGCGGGGAACAGCAGAGAGTTGCCATTGCCCGTGCCCTGATTTATCGGCCGGTGCTGCTTTTGGCGGATGAGCCGACGGGGAATCTGGATCAGAAAAATACCGGGGAGATCGTGGATCTGCTGAAACTTTCCAACCGGAATCTGGCTCAGACGATTCTGATGATTACCCATGACGAAAAACTGGCGCTGGAGGCGGACCGCGTCATCACCATAGAGGACGGGCGCATCATTCGGGATGAGCGGCGGAGGTAAGGGATATGTGGAAGGATTATTCATCGGGATATTTGAAAAACAACCGCGCCTGCGGTCTTTCCATTGCATTGTCGGCCTTTTTGTCGGCCCTGCTTCTATCACTGCTTTGCAGTTTGTTTTACAATATGTGGAAGTATGAGGTGGAGCGGATCCGGCTGGAGGAGGGAGGATGGCAGAGCCGGATTGAGGGAGAGTTTCAGCAGGACGAGATAGAAGCTGTAAAGAATTATGGGAATGTCAAAGATGTCCAGGTAAATACCGCGCTGTCTCAGGATGAAAAAGTGGTCATCGATCTGTATTTTGATAAGATGGGAACAGTTCTTACGGATACGGCCCGGATTGCGGAACGGTTGGGAGCCTCCCCGGAGGCCGTCACATATCACCACAGTCTTCTGGCCATGTACCTGGTCCGGGATCCCCAGGATACGGCTCCCAGGCTGACCTTCCCGTTTTTTCTCCTGGTCATGGCGTTGGCTGCCGTTTCCCTGATCGTCATTATTCACAACGCCTTTGCCGTATCCATGAATGACAGAGTGCGCCAGTTCGGGATCTTCTCCAGCGTGGGCGCCACGCCGCGGCAGATACGGTCCTGCCTTCTGCAGGAGGCCGCCGCGCTGTGCGCAGTGCCGGTGGCGGCGGGAGATCTGCTGGGAATTGCCGGAAGCTATGGCCTTTTGGAAATGACCAATTATCTGCTGAAAGACAGCGGAACAGGCAGGCATGAAGCGGTCTTTGGCTATCATCCGCTGGTTTTCGGAGCTGCCTTGCTGGTGATCGTGCTGACCATCCGGATTTCCGCATGGCTGCCGGCCAGAAGATTAAGCAGAGTAACGCCCCTGAAAGCCATGAAACAGACGGGGGAACTGCAGCTGAGACGAAAGAGAAGGTCGCCCATTCTCGCACTGATCTTTGGCATAGAGGGGGAGCTGGCAGGCAATGCGCTGAAGGCCCAGCGAAAATCGCTTCGTATGGCCTCCTTTTCTCTGGTGCTGGCTTTTCTGGCTTTTACGCTGATGCAGTGCTTTTTTACCCTGTCGGGAATCAGTACCAGGGAGACTTACTTTGAGCGGTATCAGAACGCCTGGGATTTGATGGTTACCGTAAAGAATACGCAAGTGACTTCCTTTGGGGAGACGGAGGATATACGGGAGCTTTCGGGAGTGGAAAACGTTATTGTGTACCAGAAAGCCATGGCAAAAAGGATTATCACAGAGGAGGAGATGAGCGATGAACTGAAACACAACGGTGGTTTTTCCCATGTATCCGGCAATGAGGTGACCCGGAGACCGGAGGGATGGCTGGTTTCTGTGCCGCTCATTATCATGGATGATGCCAGTTTTCTGGATTACTGTGAGCAGATCGGCATCACGCCCAGCCTGGACGGGGCGGTGATCCGGAATCAGATCCGGGATGTGACCAATCCGGATTTTCGCCATCCTCAGTATATGCCTTATATTAAGGAGGAAACGGAAACAAGTGCGCTGAGTCAGTCAGACGATGGCAGCGAGATGGTGGAGATCCCTATTTTAGCCTGCACGGAGGAAGTCCCCAATCTGCGGGAGGAATACGCAACCGTGGACTATTATGAGCTGGTTCATTTCCTTCCGGTATCCCTTTGGGAGCAGATCCAAGACCGGATTGGCGGGGAGGAGGCTGATACTTACATTCGGATCCTCGGGGAAAAGCCAGTGACTTTGGAGAAACTGAATAACCTCCAGGGGGAACTGGAAGAACTACTGGAAACCCGATATACGATCGAAACGGAAAACCGTATTCAGGAGTATGAAACGAATGAGATTCAGATAAGGGGAATGAAGATGATACTGGGCGGTCTCTGTGTGCTGCTGGCAATCATCGGCGTGGGAAATGTGTTTTCCAACACTCTGGGGTTTGTGCGCCAGAGAAACAGGGAGTTTGCCAGATACCTGTCGGTGGGGCTGACGCCGGCAAAGATGAGGAAGATGTTCTGCATTGAGGGACTTGTGGTTGCAGGGCGGCCCCTGTTGGTGACCCTGCCCCTGGCGGTGATTGCCATATGGGGAATGCTGCGCATGAGTTATCTTGAGGCGGAGGTTTTCCTGGCAGAGGCACCGTTTGTCCCCATCGCCATTTTTATGGCGGCTATTTTTGGAACCGTGGCACTGGCCTATTATCTTGGCTGGAGAAGGGTGCGGAACATAGATCTGGCCCGGACACTGCGGGATGACACAATGATGTGAAGACCTTACGGAAAAGCTGCCGCAAAAATACCAGAATCCATTATAATACATCACGATACATCGGAAGACACCGGATGTCAGCAAGAATAGTCAAAAACCATTCTTCCGAACCTGGTATAATGCAGATGTGAGGAGGTGAGGCGGTGGAGTACGGGAAAGAGATAGAGGCAGCCCTCAATTACATTGAACAGCATCTGGATCGGGAAATCCGGGTAGAGGATGCGGCCGCAGCTGCCGGATTTTCGAAATATCATTTTCACCGGATCTTTAAGAGCGAAACTGGTCTTCCCCTGTATGAGTATATTCAGAGGCGAAGGCTTGCGCAGGCCGCCTCCCTTCTTCTTAACAGCAAAGTGCCTGTCCTTGATATTGCCCTGGGGCTGTGCTTTGAATCCCAGGAAGCATTTACCCGGGCGTTCAAGAAACATTACGGACTGCCGCCGGGGCGGTATCGAAGGGCATTGACCAACTTGATTGACGGAGGGATGCAGATGAGAAAGAACGGAGAAATCAAGCACTGGATTATAACGGGAACAGCGATGGATAAGTATCAAGCCGGCATTGACCGGAAGACATTTCAAAGTGGAACCGGATCTGCTTTTATTCAGTCAGAAGGTGAGGAGTACGCGCCCGATGAATATGCCACCATCATGCAGCAGTTTTGCGCATCCCGGTATATCGGAAAGCGCGTACGGTTTGGGGCATTTGTAAAAGCCCGGGATGTGGAGAGA
>DBFBJF010000217.1:0-3922 GCA_048203265.1 Candidatus Merdiplasma sp. | reverse complement strand
ACTAAAGGAGGAGACTACAATGATACAGTTGATTATAGGCGAGAAAGGTAAGGGTAAAACAAAGGTACTTCTGGAGAAGGCCAACACCGAGATAAAAACAGCGAACGGAAATTACGTATATTTAGATAAAAGCGCTCAGCATATGTATGAGCTGAATAATAAGATCAGACTGATTGATGTCACCGGTTTCCCCGTTGGAAACTGTGATGAATTCCTGGGATTTGTATGTGGAATTATTTCTCAGGATCACGATCTGGAGCAGATGTATCTGGACAGTTTTCTGAAAATTGCCTGCCTGGAAGGTCAGGATGTGGCTCCGGCCCTGGAGAAGCTGGACAAGATCAGCAAAGAGTTCAACGTGAATTTTGTGATCAGTATCTCCCTGACAAAGGAGCAGATCCCGGAGTCCATGAAGGAAAGTATCATTGCAGAGTTATAAAATTCGGAGGTTGTTTCCTGTTTGAGAACAGCAGGACAGGGTTTCCAGATCCCGAAAGAGGACGGATGCCCTGTCCTGTTTCTGTGTTATTCTCTTTCCGCGCCTCCCATGGAACCTACCCGGCCGTAAAGGCTGAGAAGATATAATCCGGCAAGGCCCACCAGCGCGTATACGACTCTGGAGACCCAAGACATATTCCCAAAGAGGAAGTTTACCAGATCAAATCGGAAGAAACCGATCAGGCCCCAGTTGACTGCTCCGATGATCACCAGAGTCAGCGAAGTGTAATCCCAAAATTTAGAACTCATCATCATTCCTCCTTAATGTGTCATTCCTATTTTTGCCCGATTTTTCTTTTTTATACACGGATGATACAAAGAAAAAGCGAAAAGAAAGTGAAAAGATAAGAGTTGAGATCAGGGAGAGAACGTGGTAGAATAAGCCGGAAAGGAGATACGGTAGATTGGCATTTCAAAACAAAAACTCCAAAATTACAAAATACAGACGCCGCTCGTCTGTTTTAAATATCGGCACTATTATTTTCGGTTTTATTTTCCTTTACATGATTATCTCGGTCTTTCTCTACATGACGGCAGAACATGTTACTTCCTATGAGGTGACGGAAGGGTCCATATCCGGCAATTACCGTTATACGGCTCTGGCTCTGAAACAGGAGAGCATCCAGCAGTCATCCCGGGGCGGTAATGTCACCTATTATGCCAGAGAGGGCGCTATGGCCAACAGCGGCACAACCGTTTGTACCGTCAGTGACAGCGCCAGCGCCGCATCGGCGCAGGCTGTGGATGTGGAACCCACAGCGGAAGATCTGAGCAATTTGAAGGATACCATGTCCTCCTTCATCATCGGTTTTCATGGCAGCAATTTCCAGGAGGTATACAATTTTAAAGCCGATCTGGAGAGCTATGTGCTCCAGATGGGGCAGAGCGATGGGGAGAGCGCGGTCTACACTTCCGGGGACGCCTACACCACCTCCCAGTCCGGTTTTGTGGTTTACTCCGTGGACGGCATGGAGGCATTGACGGAGAACGATCTGAGCGATGACCTGTTCTCCCAGACCCAGTATCACCGGACGAATCTGAGACTGAACGAGACTGTCAGTGCAGGAGATACTCTGTACAAACTGGTTACCAGCGAGGAATGGGCGCTTTATTTTCCCATGGATGCTTCCCTGGTGACGGAGCTGCAGGACCGCAGTACCATTCGCTTTCGTTTCTTGAAGGATAACAATACCTTCTCGGCCTCCTTCTCCATTGTACAGAATGAGAACGGCTACTATGGAAAAATTTCTCTGGACAATTCCCTGGCCCGCTATGTATCGGACCGGTATTTGGAGATCGAGCTTCTGATGGATCGGAAGACCGGACTGAAAATTCCCACCTCCGCCATCGCCCAGAGATCTTTCTACCGTATTCCGGAGGATTATGTGATCTCCAATGAGGATACGGAAAATGAAATTACCCTTCTGCGGGAGTCCTTTAACCAGGACGGATCTTCCTCCGTCCGATATGTGACAGCTACGGTGTATTCCAAGGAGGACGGTTACTATCTGGTGAGCCCGGAACTGTTTGAGGAGGGGGACTATGTTCAGATGCTGGATACCAATCTGAAGTATCAGATACAGGACAGCAATATGGAGACCATCCAAGGAGTTTACAATATCAATAAGGGCTATGCGGTATTCCGGGAGGTTACAGTCATTGATGAGAACGAGGAGTTCTGCATTGTGGAAGCGGACAACATCTACAGTCTGGCAGCCCACGATTTTATCGTGCTGGATGCCTCCACGGTCAGCGAGGACGACATTGTATATTAACAGTATGGATAAGGAAGGAGCAGAGATGACATGTTAAGAGATCAGCTGCATGAGGTTCAGCACAGAATTGAGGAGGCCTGCAGAAGAAGCGGCAGAGATCCCCGGGAGGTGACATTGATTGCGGTCAGCAAAACAAAACCGGTATCCATGATTGAGGAACTGCTTCCGGAGGGGATTTTGGATTTCGGGGAGAATAAGCCCCAGGAACTGCGGGATAAATATGAGATTCTTCCGAAAAATCTGCGCTGGCACATGATCGGGCATCTCCAGACCAATAAAATCAAATATGTGATTGACCGGGCCTGTCTGATTCACTCGGTCGATTCTCTTCATTTGGCGGAGGCCATTGACCGGGAGGCCGAAAAACACGGGGTGGTGATGCCGGTGCTGGTTGAGGTAAATATTGCGAGGGAAGCGTCAAAATTCGGCATTATGCCAGAGCAGGCTGTGTCATTTGTGGAGCAGCTGTCCCATCTATCCCATATTCGAGTGGAGGGGCTGATGACCATTGCGCCTTTTGTGGAGAATCCCGAAGATAACCGGATTCACTTCCGAAATTTGAGGAAATTATGTGTTGACATCAAGGAGAAAAACATTGATAATGTTAATATGTGTTCTCTGAGCATGGGAATGACCGGAGACTTTGAGGTGGCGGTGGAGGAAGGCGCCACCATGGTACGAGTGGGAACTGCGATTTTTGGCGCCCGGGATTACCAGATTTGAGGAAGAAACCCGTAAACGGGAGAGAATAAGGAGATTAGCATGAGTGTTTTAGATAAATTTTTGAATGCAATGAAACTGAACGATGATGACGATTTCGATGATGACGATTATCTGGATGACGAGCTGGACGAAGAGTACGAGGAAGAAGCCCGCCCCAGAAGACGTTTCATCAAAAATCGGGAGGAGGATGATCTGTTCGACGATGAAGCGGAGCGGACGGCCGCCGCTTCAGAGCCGAAGACCGCTTCCTCGTCCAGATCAAAGCAGACGGGAAGCACTTCCACGATCAGACAGAAGACAACCTCCAAGATTTCTCCCATGCGCCCCAGAAAGGCCAGTGCCCCGGGGATGGAGGTGTGTGTGATCAAACCGCATACCATGGAAGACGCCCGGGAGATCACAGAGACACTTCTGGCCAACTGTACCGTGGTTCTGAACATGGAAGGGCTGGATTTGGAGATTGCCCAGCGCATCATTGATTTCGCCTCCGGCTCCTGCTATGCCATCGACGGCAATTTGCAAAAGATCAGCAACTATATCTTTATTATCACGCCTGCTTCCGTGGATATTTCCGGCGATTTTCAGGAGATTCTGACAGGCGCCTTTGATGTACCCTCCTTTGAAAAGAAATTCTGAGCTTATGACAAGGGAAGAAGAATTGTTCCGTCGCCGTCTGTTGGATTTGGCTGACACGGCCTGGAAGAGGAATATTGTCACATTCACTGATTTTTTGAATTTAAACGAACAGAATATTTATCATGACACACAGCCGGAGTTGTCCTTTCTTGAGAGCCGTATGTCCGGCGGTTATGAGTGCGCAGAGCGTCAGATGGTTGCTTTCATTCCTGATGCTCTTTCTTATGAGGAGAACTTCTCTCCGGAAGCTACGGATCGCCTTTTCCCCATCCGGTGTCTGGTGATTCGCC
>DBFBJF010000216.1:0-4417 GCA_048203265.1 Candidatus Merdiplasma sp. | reverse complement strand
GCCACAAACACGGGAATTCCAAACATCTCCAGGAATCCCGCCACTCCTGAGGAGAAAATCTGGAAGGGTGTTCCCACTGCCGCTGTTCCGTCCGCCCCAGCCGCAGCTCCCGCCACGCAGAGGGCAATCACCGCCAGCAGGCTCTCCAGCACCATGGCTCCGTACCCCACCTTCAGCATATCTTTCTCATTTGAGATGGTTTTGGATGAGGTGCCGGAGGATACCAGGCTGTGGAAACCGGACACCGCGCCGCAGGCCACCGTCACAAACAGGATGGGAAACAGCGTTCCCAGGCTCTCATTCTGAAATCCGGTAAACGCCGGAAGGTTCATGGTGGGATGGGCAAAAATCAATCCCAGCACCGCTCCCACAATCATACCCACAAACATAAAGGTGGACATGAAATCCCGGGGCTGCATCAAAAACCACATGGGAAGCACAGCCGCCAGGAAAATGTAGGCGAAGGCAATGTATACCCACATGTTCTTGCCAAGGGTCACCGGCAGGTTCATGCCGCATACAAATGCCAACACGGTGCACACCAGCCCGAAGACCACCTCTTTCCATCCGGTAAGCTTCATTTTCCGCTGAGCCAGTCCGAAAATGGCAGCAAACAGAATGAAAAACAGGGAAATACTTCCCGCCGCCCCATTTACCCGGGCGCTGTCGGAAAGCGTGCGCACCCCATCTGTCACTACGTAGGCGTCAAAGGTGCCTGCCACCATGTCCGCAAACGCAGCGATAACAATCAGGCAGAACAGCCAGCAAAAGCCCAGGAACAGCTTTCGACCCGTTTTTCCGATGTATTTTTCAATGAGAAGTCCCATGGACTTTCCGTCATTCTTCACGCTGGCATACAGCGCTCCAAAGTCCGTCACCGCTCCAAAGAAAATGCCGCCCAGGAGAATCCAGAGAAGCACCGGCAGCCAGCCAAAGGCGGCCGCCTGGATAGCTCCGGTGACCGGGCCTGCACCCGCGATGGAGGAAAACTGATGGGCGAATACGGTCCATCCGTCTGTGGGCACATAATCCTGCCCGTCATTGTGCACAACTGCCGGGGTTTTTGCTCTGGGGTCAATCCCCCATTTCTTTGCCAGCCAGCGGCCGTACAGCGCATAGGCCGCAATCAGGCACACCGCCGCGATCAATACAATTACCAATGTGTTCATGATTCTTCACGCTCCTTTTCCTTTTTCATGAATACCATAAAGTGTCCCATGCCTGCACAGGCATCTGCGGATGAAAGCCGAATACTCATAAACCAACACCTGAATGCGCGCCGCGTGTGATGATCCGAAGCATTTCGATTCCACAGGAAGCTTCCATGATGAAAGCTCTGTTTTCTCCTCTGGAATATCGGATAGGGGAAGATTTCGTCCCCTATCCGATATTCGCGATACCTCGCTCATCTCATGGCGGTGCCACTCGATGACCGTTGCCCGTCGGATGCCCGCTCGTGCAAGCACGGCGGTCGTCCGACGGGCGTATCGCACAAAAAACGCCTTCCGACAGATTACTCTGTCAGAAGGCGAAGGATCATTCTCCGTGTTACCACTTCTGTTACCGGTTCTTCCGGTCTCTCCATCCCGTCATCCCATCCTCTCTCTTCCCATGACGCAAAACCATTTCATTTATAATAAAGAGAAGATCTGTCAGATCAACAGGTTTCCCTATAACGGGGGAACTCCGGTCCGGGCTACTGATACTGCTGTTCACCCTGACTGCTCGCAGGTGATAACTGCCCTGACGATGCTATCCCCTCACACCAGCCGGGGACTCTCTGAAAACATTTCTGTCCGGGAAGTCTTGTCCTGTTCTTCGCATTGGCTTTTTCAATCCGATCTTATTATAGCGCAAAATGGCAGAATGTCAACGAAATTTTTTTCTCAATTCTGTTCTTTTTCCGTAATGATAATCGTATCAGGCCTATAAACTTCGAAGATTTTTTTCTTCCTGCCCGGATTTTTTACCCAGCAAAAATCTTTTATGGTATTTGAGGTCCGCGTATTCTGAAATCTGCTTCATATATACCACATCGTAGGCGCCGCCGATAATCCCCGCCACAGGAATGCCCTGCAAAAATTTCATATACAACAGTTCTTTTGACAGCATGCTGCTGGTTCTGGCCGTCTGCTCTTTCATATGACAGCCGGCCGGGATCCCCGGGTTCTGCATAAAAGCTTCTATTTTCTGATTGACCTCCTCCAGATGTTTCCCGTAGGATACTGCCCCCTCAATCAGCAGGAGGATGAAGTATTTCTCCTTCTGGGAATGGTAGTCAAAACCGTAGCGCAGGGCAATCTCATAAATGCATTTTAAAACCATACCGGTAAAAACCGGAATATCCGGAATGCCGATCCCCAGAATACCCATGCCGATACCGGAAACTCCCGAGAGGGCCAGATTGACGCCCTTCGCCCGCCCGGCCTTTTTAGAAAAGGACCGCAGCGTCTTTCTACTTGCGTAAACCTGATCCGCATAGCAGTCCACCTGGAACTCCTTTTTCATCCGGTCGCGGCTGTACGTTTTCTCTATCACCCCGGTTCCCTTCTCAAAAATAAGATGAAAGGCCTTCTCAAAAGCCTGATCCAGAGTGCCCTGCAGTTTCTCCGGCACTTTCTCGGCCAAAAACCGGTTCAGCGCTGTCTCCTTTTTCTTCTGCCGCCGCTCCAGAAAGCTCTGCTCCCTTTTACAAAGGGAGTCCCACTCCCTCTGGAGGGGCGTCTGACGGTTTCTGTTCAACAGATTCATTGTGGAGTCCTCCTGACGAAAAGATGCTGCCCTTTTTTACTCCTGCTATACTCCCATCCGGTGCCGAATGTCATTCAGCCATTCTCCATGATACTTGAAAAATCTGGGGCCTGCAATGGAATACTTTTTTCCTGTCAATAGCTTGGCCAATGCGGTCAGAGACATAATCTCGCCCCGATATTCAACATTCCTGTCATCCACCACTTTAGCCGTAATATCCGGATCATTACAGTATTCAATCCTATCACCCACCGGGATTTGGCATTTGCCAAATGAAAAATTGGATTGGCGCTCAGATCTTTCCGTGTCGATCTCCTGAGCTGTCTGCTCGTCCGCCCGCTCCTCTTCACTGGGTGTCATCAGCTTCAGCTTATCCGTACAGCCATGTATTTCTGCGATAGCTTCCAAAATGGCATACGCATCCTCCGGAGACATGGCATAAAATTCTCTGACGCGTCGTCTCCCCTGAAAGCTCTCCACAGATCGCAGATCCGGGTTCAGCTTATCGATAATTGAGTGAATTTTTACATCTGAAAGTCTGGAACTCACCTCATATGTCGCATAGACCCGAAACGCAAACGGAATACATTCGCTGCGGTTCAACTGCCGCAGTCGCCTGTTTATATCATCCGCATATCCGATTTTTACATAATCCGGGAACGATGGATTTGTGAGAATATATATCACTCCATTTTGATCGCTCATCTTTCTTTTCCTCCATCACTTACTGTACTTCTGTACCGCATTTATATTGTGCACGGCTATATCATCCACATCTCATAGCCCTGTCTGTATGCTGAATCATACACCGGCCTCATATTCTTTTCCAGTATTGTGTAGAATTCTGACTCTGTATTCCCCTTCCGATATAATTCCCGACTGGCCCTGCATGTCCCGTCTCCCCGGATGCCGCTGAGATGCACATGATACTCTAAAACCGAGTACCAGGCACTGACAATCATCTCGTTAATAATCTCATTGTAGGAAGCTTCCGTCCTGTTTCTGGAAATCAATATCCCACTTTGTCCATATCAAATTCAGCCATTGCTCCTCGTCTCTCCCGGCCCTTGCGTCCCCTGTGATCCAGCATTCTTCTATTTCCAGTCCCGGTACGTTCCGGCACAGTTCCCTGGCCGCTTTTTCCGTTAAGTCTGTAAAATACCGGCCTTCTCTCTCACCCTCATAGTCACCATACTTAAAAGAAGTATATAAACTTCCATTCCGCCGCAGGGCACGGCACAACTTTTTTAACATCTCCGGAAGCTCTCCCTTTTTCAGATGCAAAATCGAGGCACACGCCCAAATACCGTCATACGCATTCCTCGCATCCAGCTCCAGGAACCACATCCTTCTCACAGGGATCCCTGTATATGCCTCCGCCAGCCTGCAGATTTCTTCTGAACCATCAACAGCTTCCACCTCATATCCCTGCTTTAGAAAATATTTTGTATCCCGCCCGGATCCGCATCCAAAGTCCAGTATTTTCCCGCCCGGCGAGAGATGGGCCAGGAAACGGTTCTGGATGTTCTTAAACTCTATGGAACGGGTGTTTTGAACAAAGTCCCAGGCGTTGGCGTTGTAGTAGGTGAGGGTTTTTTCTAAATTTAATTCTCTCATTTGTCCGGCCCCCTCTCATAATCCTATATCATCTTCGGATTTTTTCTTA
>DBFBJF010000215.1:0-10499 GCA_048203265.1 Candidatus Merdiplasma sp. | reverse complement strand
CCGGTTACCAGGGGATGGAATTGTTTTATGACAGAATGCATGAGATTGATCTGATCCTTTTGGATATTATGCTGCCGGATATCAGCGGCAGCGAAATCCTGAAGGAAATCAGAAAGCGCTCCAAAATCCCGGTGATCATGGTGACCGCCAGGGATTCGGTGCGGGATCAACTTCAAAACTTTGAGAATGGCGCCGATGATTATATTACTAAGCCCTATGTGCTGTCCATCGTGAAGGTGCATATTGAGGCGGTGCTGAAACGGGTGGGAAAGCTCCAGGAGCAGATTGAGGCCGGGGGCATCATTCTGCAGCCTCAGAACAGAAAGGTTTTCTGCGACGGGGAGGAGATTGTGCTTACCCCCAAGGAATATGAGGTGCTGGAATATCTGATTTGCAACCGCAAGAGGATTCAGAAGCGAGAAATGCTTCTGGAGGAGCTGTGGGGGTATCACTATGTGGGAGATTCCCGCACGGTGGATACGATCATCAAACAGCTGCGCAAAAAGCTGGGAAGCCATGGCTCCTGCATCAAGTCGGTGTACGGCGTGGGGTATATGTTTGAAGATGGATCAGATGAAGACTAAATTAAAAACGAACCTGATTATCATGGAGATTGTCTTCCTGTTAATCGTGGTAGGGGGGAGCGCTGTGATATACAGTATTTTTGCTGCCCCCTTTTATCATAATGCGAAAGCCCGTCTGGTGGAGCAGGCCTTTGAGGACATCCGTCAGATGGACTTGTCGGATTTACTGGATTCAGACTGGGAGATCCTGGAAAGTTACGAGGAGGAGCATCTCTCCTTCATTATATCGGACGATCAGTTTCAGCCGGTTTACACCACCACTACTCGGGATCCGGAAGGAACGGTGCGCCGAAACATAGAAATACTGAAGGACCAGTACAGCAAGGATCCCCAGGTGCTTCATCACAGCAGCCGGAGCTATGAGGGCGTACGGCTGATGGGAATTGTGGACCAGGGAGGGACCTCCTACTATATCTGCATCCGGGAGACTACGGGAAGTACTTACAGCGCGTTCTTTTATACGGAGCAGTTCCTGGTGGTGGTGGTGATTCTGGCGGTCATACTGGGCAGTATTGTCATGTGTATGCTGGGACGCCGGATCACAAGGCCCATTGAGCGGATGGCAGTGATCTCCAAACGGTTGGCAGAGCATGACTTTTCGGCCAGGATGCAGGAGGAGACCCCCTATGCGGAGGTGAATGCGCTGGCCCGGAATTTTAATGATATGGCGGATCAGGTGCAGTATTACATTCAGGAACTGGAAAAGGAGAAATCCAAGCTGGAGGACCGGAACGTCCAGCTCCAGGAAGAAAATGACCAGAGAGAGCGGCTGGAGCGGATGAGGCAGGAATTTAACGCGAACATTTCCCACGAGCTGAAGACGCCCCTGGCGGTGATCTCCAGCCAGGTGGAGATGCTGCAGATCCTGCCCGCCAACCAGGAAGAAAAAAGGCAGTACTATTTTTCTTCGATCCGGGAGGAGATCGACAAAATGTCAGAGATGATCCGCAGTCTGCTGAAGCTGTCTCTGGCGGAGCACGAGCTGGAGGAGCTGGAATACCGGGAAATTGACCTGTCCCAGATCACCCAGTATCTGCTGCTGAAATATGACGCTCTGTTCCGGAAAAAGGAGATAAAGAGAATCTGCCATATGGAGCAGGAATGCCGCGTACTGGCGGACCAAAGCTGTGTGGAGAAGGCCATGAGCAACTATATCCTGAATGCGGTCAACCATACCGGAGCCGGCGGCCGGATCGAAATATCTGTGGAGCGTGAGGAGGAGAAAGTAATTTTCCGCATTTATAATGAGGGCTCCCGCATTAAGGAGGAGGATCTGGAAAATATCTGGAACAGCTACTATCAGGCACAGCCCCATGATTACCATGCAGGTCTGGGACTTTACATTGTTAAAACGGTGATTGTGCTCCACAAGGGAGAGTACGGAGTAATCAACAGAGAAAAGGGTGTGGAATTCTGGTTTGCTCTGCCGGCTTTCGACGGCGGGGAAAAGTAGACGAAGACGCAGAACACAGTCCTCCTTTTTTCCAAAGACGTCAGCAGTCTGCTGCGCATGCGCGCGCAGCCTGCCGGCGTCTTTTTCTGTCGTCGGGAGCCGTGGGGAAAATTTCCTTGTGATGCCCTTGAACAGATGCTATAATAACCACAAACGCAATGTGAGGTCATATTGGATCTCCAGGAGGTAAATACAATCATGAAATTAACAAAATTATTGGAACGGGTCACGTACACCGACATACAGGGGACGCTGGATGTGGATGTGACCAATGTGGTCAACGATTCCAGAAAAGTAACGAAAGGATCTCTGTTTATCTGTATCAAAGGTGCCGTGACGGACGGCCATAACTACGCGGCGGATGTGATAAAGAAGGGTGCCAGGGTGCTGGTGGCGGAAAGGCACATCGAGGCGCCGGCGGAGGTGACGGTGGTCTATGTCCAGGATACCAGGATGGCCATGGCTTTGATTGCGGCGGCCTGGTACGATTACCCAGCAGAGAAGCTGAAGGTGATCGGCATCACGGGAACCAAGGGAAAGACTACCACCACTTACATGGTGAAATCCATACTGGAGACAGCGGGATATAAAGTGGGGTTGATCGGTACGATTGAAGCGATCATCGGGGACGAGGTGATCCCGGCCGGAAATACCACGCCGGAATCTCTGACGATTCAGGAATATTTCAGCCGTATGCTGAAAGCGGGATGCCAGATCGCCGTGATGGAGGTTTCCTCCCAGGGGCTGATGCTTCACCGCACGGCAGGTTTTTTATTTGAAATTGGCATATTTACCAATATCGAACCGGATCACATTGGCCCTGCGGAGCACAGCAGTTTTGATGAGTACTTGGAATGTAAGAGCCGCCTGTTCCGGCAGTGCAAGGTGGGAATCTTAAACGGGGATGATCCCCATTTGGATCGGATTTTGGAAGGCCACACCTGCACGGTGGAAACCTATGGATTTAATGAGCGGGCGGACCTGCGGGCGGTGAACGCGCATCTGGTGACCAGACCCGGGTATCTGGGCGTGAGCTATATGCTGGAGGGGATGCTCCATTTCGAGGTGGAGATTGATATCCCCGGGAAATTCAGCGTATACAATTCCCTGGCGGCCATTGCCATCTGCCGTCATTTCGGCGTGTCACAGGAGGGAATCCGCAAGGCTCTCAAGGGAACAAAGGTGAAGGGACGAATCGAGATGGTGAAGGTGTCAGATCAGTTTACTCTGATGATCGATTACGCTCACAACGCCATGGCGCTGGAGAACCTTCTGACTACGCTGAAGGAGTACCACCCGCACCGCCTGATTTGCCTGTTCGGGTGCGGAGGCAACCGGGCCAGACAACGCCGCTATGAGATGGGCGAGGTGTCGGGGAGTCTGGCGGACCTGACCATCATCACTTCGGACAATCCCAGGTATGAGAAGCCGGAGGATATTATTGATGATATTGTGACCGGTATTGAGAAGACGGATGGAAAATATGTGCGCATTACCGACAGGAAGGAGGCCATTGCCTACGCCATTCATCACGGTGAGCCGGGAGACATCATCGTTCTGGCCGGCAAAGGCCACGAGGACTATCAGGAGATCGAGGGAAAGAAATACCCCATGGATGAGCGGGTGCTGATTCAGGAGATACTGAAAGAGGATGCCCAGGCCAGGGGATGAGAAGGGCAAAATGCAGGAGCGCTACGCGGATGTAATTGTGGATATTTCCAGTGAGAAGCTGGACCGGGTGTTTCAATACCGGATTCCCGAACACCTGGAGGAACACCTGGAGCCCGGGACGGTGGTGGAGGTCCCCTTTGGAAGAGGAAACCGTCTGGTGAGAGGATATGTCACTGCCATCTCGGCAAAGGCCGGGTATGATCCGGATAAGATGAAGGAAATCGGCAGGATTATGACGGAGGCGGATGACGAGGAAGCCAGGCTTGTGGGCTTGGCAGCCTGGATCCGGAACCGGTACGGCTCCACCATGATCCAGGCGCTGAAGACTGTGATACCGGTGAAGCGGAAGGTAAAGGGAAAACAGAGACGCTGGATCTGCCTGACCATGGAGAAAGACCAGGCCGGGGAGCGGCTGGCATTTTTTCGGAAAAAGAACCAGCGGGCCAGGGCCAGGCTGCTGGAGGCTCTGCTGGAGGAGCCGGAAATTCCCTGGGAGCTGGTGACGGAAAAACTGAATATTACCGCCGCCACGGTCCGAACGCTGCAGGAACAGGGAATACTCCAGGTGAAAAGTGAGAAACTATACCGTAACCCGGTACAGGGGCTGGAGGCGGGGGATGGACAGGTTGTGCTGAATCTCCATCAGCAGCAGATTGTGGATCAGATCAGGGCGGAATGGAGACAGAGTCCCCCTGGAACGTATCTGATCCATGGAATCACCGGCAGCGGAAAGACGGAAATTTATATGGAACTGATCCGGTATGCGGTGAGCCGCGGAGAGCAGGCCATTGTGCTGATACCGGAGATTGCGCTGACCTATCAGACTGTGCTTCGTTTTTACCGCTGTTTCGGGGAACGGGTGTCAGTGATACATTCCCGTCTTTCCCAGGGAGAGCGGTATGATCAGTTTGAGCGGGCCAGAAAAGGGGAGCTGGATGTCATGATCGGACCCAGATCCGCACTGTTTACGCCGTTTCCCAGGCTTGGCATCATTGTCATAGATGAGGAGCATGAGCCGGCCTATCAAAGCGAGACTATGCCCAGGTATCACGCCCGTGAGGTTGCCATTCAGAGAGGAAAGATGGAGGGGGCCTGTGTAGTTCTGGGTTCCGCCACTCCCTCATTGGAGGCGTATTACGGGGCCCAGACAGGACGGTATCGGCTGTTTCAGCTGACAGAGAGGGCCGGCCCTGCCAGGCTTCCCCAGGTGTCGGTGGTGGATCTGCGCCAGGAGCTGAGGGAGGGAAACCGATCCATGCTCAGCCGCAGCCTTAGAGAAAAGATGGAGAACTGCTTGGAACGGGGAGAGCAGATGATGCTGTTCCTGAACCGGAGGGGTTACGCGGGATTTGTATCCTGCCGCTCCTGCGGCCATGTGATCACCTGCCCGCACTGTGCGGTCTCTCTCTCTCTGCACAAGGGAGGCAGGCTGGTCTGCCATTACTGCGGATACGAACAGCCCCAGGTGAACATCTGCCCCCAGTGCGGTTCCGGGTTTATCCGGACCTTCCGTGCCGGTACCCAGCAGGCCGAGGAGGTGGTGCACCGGGAGTTCCCCGGGGCGCGTACTCTGCGGATGGATCTGGACACCACCCGGGGAAAAGAGGATCACGGGAAAATACTTGCCGCCTTTGCCAATCATGAGGCGGATATTCTCATCGGAACCCAGATGATTGTCAAGGGACACGATTTCCCTGATGTGACCTTGGTGGGAGTGCTGGCAGCGGACCTGACGCTCCATGTCCCCGATTATCGGGCCGCGGAACGGACCTTTCAGCTGCTTACCCAGGCGGCGGGGCGGGCAGGCCGGGGCGAGAGACCGGGGCAGGTGGTGATTCAGACCTACGATCCGGATCACTATGCCATACAAGCGGCGGCAGCCCAGGATTATGAGAGCTTTTACGAGCAGGAGATGAATTACCGCTCTCTGGCAGGGTACCCGCCTGCGGGAAGCCTTTTGGCGATCCACTGCTCCTGCGGGGATGAGCAGTTTCTTAATCTGGCCTGCGGCTACCTGAAAAAATTTATTATGCAGGTGACGGGAAACGGCCATGTGGCTGTGCTGGGACCCGCTGATGAGACGGTGGCGAAGATCCAGGATCAGTACCGCAAAGTGATTTATCTGAAACACGGGCGCCAGGATGTTCTGACGGCTGTGAAAAATAAAATAGAACAGTATGTGGCGATCAACCAGGGATTTGAGACTGTGGCGATCACCTTTGACGTAAATTAGAACAAAATAGGATGGAGGATGCGGAATATGGCGATAAGACAGATTAGAATTATGGGAGATAAGGTGCTGGAGAAAAAATGCAGAGAGGTGACGGAGGTGACGCCCCGGATCCGGGAGCTGATTCAGGATATGCTGGATACCATGTACAATGCGGAGGGAGTGGGCCTGGCCGCGCCTCAGGTGGGAATTCTGCGCAGGATTGTGGTGATCGATGTGGGGGAGGGCCCCCTGGTGATGATCAATCCGGAGATTGTGGAGACTTCCGGCAGCCAGACCGGATCAGAGGGATGTCTGAGCCTTCCGGGTCAGGCGGGCATTGTGACCCGTCCCAATTATGTGAAGGTAAAAGCGAAGAATGAAAATATGGAAGAGTTTGAGGTGGAGGGCACGGAGATGCTTGCCAGGGCCATCTGCCATGAGTGCGATCATCTGGACGGCATTATGTATGTGAGTAAGGTGGAGGGCCAGCTCTACGATACCGATCCGGATCTGATCGATGATGATACACAGGAGTGAGGAGTGCGGAATGAAAAACATTGTGTTTATGGGAACCCCGGATTTTGCGGTGGGAACCCTTCAGGCGCTGCTTGATTCGAAATACCAGGTACAGGCAGTGTTCACCCAGCCGGACAAGCCAAAGGGCAGGGGAGGCAGTGTACAGATGCCTCCGGTGAAGGAGCTGGCGCTCAAAGCCCAGATTCCGGTTCATCAGCCCCGGCGTATCCGAGATCCTGAAAATCTGGAAATCCTGAAGGAATATCAGCCGGATGCCATCGTGGTGGTGGCCTTCGGCCAGATCATACCAGAGGAAATCTTGAATCTGCCGCCCTACGGATGCATCAATGTCCATGCTTCCCTTCTCCCCAAGTACCGGGGAGCTGCCCCCATTCAGTGGGCGGTGATCAATGGGGAGCGGGAGAGCGGTGTCACCACCATGCGCATGGACGCGGGACTTGACACCGGTGATATGATTTTGAAAGAGCGGGTGCCTCTGGCCAAGGATGAGACAGGGGGAAGCCTGTTTGAGAAGCTGAGCCGCGTGGGGGCAGATCTTCTGATCCGCACGCTGGAGGCCCTGGAGGACGGAACGGCACAGCTTGAGAAGCAGCCGGCCGAGAGCCCCACACCCTATGCGGGAATGCTGAAAAAGGAGATGGGGCTCATCGACTGGAGCCGGGACGCCGCCTCCATCGAGTGCCTGATCCGGGGCTTAAACCCCTGGCCCAGCGCCTATACCAGATACCGGGGAAAGATGCTGAAGATCTGGGCCGCCCAGGTGGAAAACCAGACCGAAGCACCTGGCGATGTCCGGCCCGGCACAGTGTTGGAAGTGGGAAAGAAAACGCTGAAAATCCAGACGGGGAGCGGTATCCTCAGCGTAAAAGAGCTTCAGCTGGAAGGAAAGAAAAGAATGGAGACGGATGCTTTTCTGAGGGGTGTCCGGATGGAGCAGGGAGAACTTTTGGGAGAATGAGGGACGTGGGAAGAAAACCAAAAAGGAGTGACGCTGCATGATTTTATTATCAGGTATAAACGGATATTATTATGGATTTGGCAGGGGGATTTACGGCTGGGGATTTGATCCCACCTATCTGCTGGCGATCCTGGGACTGGTGCTGACTCTGATCGCTTCCGCCAATGTAAGAGCCACCTTTAACCGATATTCCAAAGTGCGGACCCATTCCGGCATGACGGGAGCCATGGCGGCGGAGCAGGTGCTCCACGCCTGCGGTATCTACAATGTGGCCATACAGCGGGTGTCGGGGGATCTGACGGATCACTACGACCCCAGGAGCAAAACCCTGCGGCTCTCAGACAGCACCTACGGATCCGCCTCGGTGGCGGCTGTCTGTGTGGCAGCCCATGAATGCGGCCATGCGGTTCAGGATCAGGTGCAGTACGGCCCGCTGGTGCTGAGAAGCACGCTGGTTCCCGCCGCCAATTTCGGTTCCACCCTGGCCTGGCCCATTTTTATTTTCGGGCTGATTTTTTCCCTGCGGCCGCTGGTACTGGCAGGGATTGTGCTGTTCCTGCTGGCGGTGGTGTTTCAGCTTGTGACCCTGCCGGTGGAGTTTAATGCCTCCTCCAGAGCGTTGAAAATCCTCCGGGATCATCAGATGCTCTCCGGCGATGAGCTGTCTGGAGGCAGAAAAGTGCTCCGGGCGGCGGCCATGACCTATGTGGCGGCGTTGGCCTCCTCTCTGCTGCAGCTCCTGAGACTGATTTTGCTGGCAAGGAGGAATGACCGTGACTAGTTCTGTAAACATTCGGGAGATTGTGCTGGGGATTTTGATGGAGATCACAGAGGAGGAGGCGTACAGCCATGTGGTGATCCGCAGCACGTTGGAAAAATACCAGTATCTGGAAAAACGGGATCGGGCATTTATTTCCAGGGTTTCTGAGGGAACCCTGGAATATCTTCTTCAAATAGACTATATTATCGAGTGCATTTCTAAGGTTCCGGTGTACAATATGAAGCCTCTGATCCGGAATCTGCTGCGCATGTCCGTGTATCAGCTGAAGTATATGGACAGTGTGCCGGATTCCGCTGTCTGTAATGAGGCGGTGAAGATCGCTCAGAAGCGTGGTTTTTATAATCTGAAGGGCTTTGTCAACGGTGTGCTGCGCAATACGGCCAGAAGACTGTCGGAGGTGGTCTATCCCCAGGCGGACAAGGAGCCGGAGCAGTATCTGTCGGTGATGTACTCGATTCCGCTGTGGATCGTGAAACAGTGGCTTGGACAGTTCGATTTTCAGACGGTGGAGACCATCTGCCGCAGTTCCCATCAGGAGAGGGGTACCACGGTGAGATGCAGTCTGGAGAAAGCATCCCTGGAGGAGATAGAGGCCAGCCTCCGGGAACAGCATATCACAGTAAAACGTCATCCTTATCTGGACTATGCTCTGGAAATTTCCGATTACAACTATATAAAAGCGGTGAACGCGTTTAAGAAAGGCTGGATACAGGTGCAGGACGTAAGCTCTATGCTGGTGGCGGAAATCGCCGCACCCAACTGGGGGGACGACTGCATTGACGTCTGCGCTGCTCCGGGTGGGAAGAGTTTGCATCTGTCGGAAAAGCTGAGAGGAAGCGGATCGGTGGAAGCCCGGGACATCTCTGAGCAGAAGGTGAAGCTGATGCAGGAAAATATAGACCGGTCCGGGGCCATCAATATCCGGGCGGTGGAGCAGGACGCCACTGTTTTTGACCCGGCCTCCCATCAGAAGGCAGACATTGTGCTGGCAGATGTGCCCTGCTCCGGGCTGGGAGTGATCGGAAAGAAACAGGACATTAAATATAAGATGACAGAAGCCAAGCAGGAAGAGATTGTCCGGCTGCAGAGAAAGATTCTCCAGGTGGTGCAGGATTATGTAAAACCGGGCGGTGTGCTGATCTACAGCACCTGTACCATCGGTGCGGAGGAAAACCAGCTCAACGTAAAATGGATCCTGGAAAATTTTCCTTTCCGCCTGGAGAGCATTGATTCTTATATCTGTGATGAGCTGAAAAGCAAAACCACAGGAGGCGGCTACATACAGCTGCTGCCGGGTATCCATCAGACGGACGGCTTTTTTATCGCCAGGTTAAGACGCCTGGAGGAAAACGGATGATAGAAAAGGATGAAAGGATGACTGGGATGGGAAAAGAGGACATTCGGTCCCTGGATCTGGAGGAATTGACAGAATTTGTGAAGGCGTTGGGGGAGAAACCTTTTCGGGGGAAACAGCTGTATCAGTGGATGCATGAGAAGCTGGCGGAAAACTTTGACGAGATGACCAATCTATCCGCCGGTTTCCGGGAAACACTGAAGCGGCGCTGCCATCTGGGAGAAATGTGTGTGGTGGATGAGCGTATTTCCCGGCTGGACGGGACCAGAAAGTATTTGTTTGAGCTCAGAGACGGAAACGTGATTGAGAGCGTGATGATGCGGTATCATCACGGCATTTCGGTGTGCATTTCCTCCCAGGCGGGCTGCCGGATGGGCTGCCGTTTCTGCGCTTCTACCATCGGCGGCCTGAAGAGAAATCTGGCTGTTTCCGAGATGCTGGGACAGGTGTACGGCATTCAGAAACTGGCGGGAGAGCGGGTGTCCCATGTGGTGGTGATGGGAACCGGGGAACCTCTGGACAATTACGATCATCTGGTGAAATTCATCCGCATGCTCTCTGATGGAAAAGGGCTGAACATCAGCCAGAGAAATATCACGGTAAGCACCTGCGGCATTGCGCCGAATATCCGCAGGCTGGCGGAGGAAAAGCTTCAGATTACCCTGGCGCTGTCACTGCATGCCTCCAATCAGGAAAAAAGAAAAACTCTGATGCCTGTGGCAAACCGATACGGACTGGACGAGGTGCTGGATGCCTGCCGATACTATTTTGAACAGACGGGGCGGCGGCTGACCTTTGAGTACAGTCTGGTGGGCGGTGTGAACGATTCAGAGCAGGACGCGGCACAGCTTGCCGGTCTGGTAAAGAATCTGCACGGCCATGTGAATCTGATTCCGGTGAACCCGGTGAAGGAGCGGAAGTTTGTGCAGCCGGACCGCCGGGTTGTGGA
>DBFBJF010000214.1:0-4790 GCA_048203265.1 Candidatus Merdiplasma sp. | reverse complement strand
AATTTTGGGAGCGAAGTACATTATGATTGAAATAAAAGGTGTGTCAAAATCATTTCCACAGAATTATCAGGAAGAACATTTGTCTATTCTTAATCATATTTCCCTCAATATTCAGGATAAAGAGTTTGTTTCACTGGTGGGGCCTTCCGGCTGCGGCAAGTCTACTTTACTGCGCATTGTGGCAGGATTGCTGAAACCGGATGAGGGTGAAGTCCTGGTGGATGGGCGAAAGGTGGAGAAGCCGGAGCGCAGCCGATGCATGGTGTTTCAGGATTATGCCCTGTTTCCGTGGATGAATGTCTGGAACAACATTGCCCTGGGCCTGAAAGTGGAGAAAGCGGATAAAGAGAAAATTAACCGGAAGGTGTCCTGGGCGGTGGAGATGGTAAGGCTGAAGGGATTTGAAAAATCCTATCCTCATCAGCTGTCCGGCGGAATGAAGCAGCGGGTAGCCATTGCCAGGGCTCTGGTGATGCATCCGGAGATTCTGCTGATGGACGAGCCCTTTGGAGCGCTGGATTCCTTTACCAGAATGAAGCTGCAGGATGAACTGACGGAACTGTGCAGAAAGAAGGATTTTACCACCATATTTGTGACCCATGACAGCGATGAGGCGGTTTACCTTTCCGATAAAGTGGTGGTGTTCTCGGGAACACCGGCCCAGGTAAAGGCCACCATTGACATCAATTTGCCAAGACCGAGAAATCGTACAAGCCCTGAGTTTACAAGACTGCGCAACCAGATTATGGAACTGGGAAGAGAGAATGCGTAGCGGGCGGACTGTGAGAAGACGGCGTCCGGTAAAGTCTGCATCAGGAATGAATGATAGGGGAAAGGGATACGGAGAGATGAAAAACAGGTTTGAGATTATGCTGGAGGATCTGGCCGCCAGAAAGGGAGAAGTACGGTTCCTGAACGATGCCAGAAGAGAGGAAAGCGTTTCCTATGGCGAGTTCCTTGACAGTATCAGGAAAGCTGCCCGGGCATTTGCCGATATGGGAGTAAAACCGGGGGACCGGGTTTTGATGATGATGGATAACAGTATTGCGTTTGCGGTTGACTATTTTGCCATTACTTTCTGTAAAGGAGTGGCGGTGCCGGTGAACACGAATCTGAAGTGGAAGGAACTGTTGTATATCATAGAAGATACCCAGGCTGCCGGCATTTTGATTCAGGAGGAATATCTGGAGCCGGTCCGGGAAAATCTGCAGGAATTTGCCAGCCATCAGGGAGCGGGAAGAACACCGGCCTTAAAGGGAAACATTACTTATTATCCGCTGTATCCGGATGCGGTGAAGGATCTGGGGGAAGAGGTGGCTATGCTGCTGTATACTTCGGGTACAACGGGCCATCCCAAGGGAGTAATTTTAACCTTTGATAATTTGATGGCAAAAACGGAGGACATTATTGAGGCACATCAATTTACGGAGGAAGACAGGGTACTGTGTGTGCTTCCCTGGTTTCATATCAACGGGCTGGTGATCACGCTTCTGACGCCGCTGGCCTCAGAGCAGAAGATTGTGATTGGCGGAAAGTTCTCTGTGAGCCGTTTTTGGAACTACGTGGAACAGTATCAGATCACCTGGTTCAGCGGAGTGCCCACCATGTACTCCCATATGCTGGCAAGGGGGATCCCGGAGTACGGGCGCCATTCCAGCCTGCGCTTTGCCCGCTCTGCGTCATCGGCGCTGCCCGGCGCGGTGCTGCGGGAATTTGAGGAGACCTGCCATGTACCGGTGATTGAATCCTACGGGATCACGGAGGGGTGCGCCCAGATCACCAGCAATCCTCTTCCGCCGGCTCCCCACAAAGTGGGATCGGTGGGACTTGCCTACGGGAACCGAATCCGAGTGGTGAATGCCCAGGGCGAGGATCTTCCTGCGGGAGAGGCCGGCGAGGTCTGGATCTGCGGGAACAATGTGACGGGCGGTTACTATCACAAACCGGAGGAGACTGCCAGGTCTTTTACCGGGGAGTGGTTCCATTCGGGCGATGTGGGCTATCTGGATGAGGAAGGATACCTGTTTTTGTCCGGCCGGATCAAGGAGCTGATTAACCGTGCGGGAGAGAAGTTTTCCCCCATTGAGATCGATGAGGTTCTCTATCAGATGCCCCAGGTGGAGCTGGCAGCAGCCGTAGGCGTGCCGGATCCGGTATACGGAGAAGAGGTGGCCTGCTTCATCAAAGTAAAAGAAGGGGCACAGCTTGATGAGACACAGGTTAAGGAATGGTGTGAACGGCGGATTGCCAATTATAAGGTGCCCAGGAAAATTTATTTTGTCGATGATATTCCGCAGGGTGGCAACGGGAAAATCCAGCGCCTGAAACTGCGGGAGGTTTACGATCAAATGGAAGAAGGAAAGCAGGGATAAGGAGGAAACGCAGATGAAGAAGATCATGGGACAAACAGAGAACAGCCGGGATATAAGCAGTAAGAGACATGGCTTTCGGGGCGTAAGATGGGCTGCAGCTGCAGCGGCGGTCTGCCTGGGCGTACTTTCCGCCTCCGGCGCGGCTTTGGCGGAGGAAGCCACCACCATCCGGGTGGGATCCATCCTGGCGTTGGGAACAGCGACTCCTTTTGTGGCGGAGGAGCTGGGATATTTTGAGGAAGCGGGACTGAATGTGGAAGTGACGGAATTCTCCGACGGTTCCGCCATGATGGAGGCGTTTGCCGCTGGAGAGCTGGATGTGGCCATGGGCGGCATTGGGCCGGCAGCCACCTGGTTTATGAGAGGCATCGACCTGAAGGTGGTGGCCGGAACCAACGGCGGCGGCCATGTGCTGATGACCAGGGCAGACTCCGGAATCGAGTCAGTGGAGGATCTGTCGGGCAAAATGGTGGCGGAGCCCAGTATCGCTACGGTGACGGATGCCCTGCTGCGGGCCAAGATTTTACCGGATGCGGGACTGACACCGGATGTGGATGTAATTTTGATTTCCGGAATGAAACCGGCTGATATGTCTACCTCATTGATGGCTACAAAAGAGGTGGACGCCATGATTACGTGGGAGCCTTACGCGGCTCAGGCTGAGGCTGATTACGGCGATGACATCAAAGTGATCTATGACGCGGCTCAGGAAATTTCCGGAGATTCCGAGACAGGCTTTTACCCCGGCAACGTGGTGGTAGCCACCGGAGACTTTATTGAGAATCACAGGGAAACCCTGGATGCTTTCCTGGATGTCCATGAGAAGACCACCGACTACATCAACACGGACGAGGGGGCCAATGAGATGTTGGCATCGGTGCTGCAGCTGGATACCTCCGTGGTGGAGGCGGCCAGAGAGCGCATTGATTTCCACTATGAGATTGACCAGGATGCTGCCATGGAGATTCTTCAGTGGTCAGTGGATTTGGGATACCTGGACGAGCTGCCCGCAGCGGAGGATTTTTTCCTGGCGGAGTAATCGGTTATTAATGTAAACCATCCATGTACTACCATGCATGAATGCCACGGGTCATCCACACTCCGTTGATGCGGGGCATTCATGGTAAAAGAGAGGCAAGAAGACGTGAGAAAGAAAATCATACAGGGCTGTATTGGGGTGCTGTTGATCTTGGCATTGTGGACAGTAGCCTCCTTGACCGGCCTGTTTGGCAAAATGGACGCCAATACGGCGCAGATGCTCTTTCCGCTGCCCACCACGGTGGCGGCTGAGCTGGTTGATATGCTGAAATCCGGATATTTGCTGACCAATCTTTGCGTCAGCATGGGAAGGGTTCTGGCAGGATTTGGAATCGCGGTGGCCATCGGACTGCCGGTAGGAATCCTGGTTGGATTGAGTGAAAATGTGCGCAATACCTTCTATCCGATTATCCGGTTTATCTCCCCCATACCGGGAGTGGCCATGGTTCCCCTGGCCATTCTCTGGTTTGGTCTGGGCAACAGTGCGGCTATTTTTATCATTGTGATCGGATCTATTTCTCCGATTATTGTGAATACCTATGAGGGAATGAAAAACGTGGACCGGCGGCTGGAGAACGTGCTGGGGATTATGGAGGCCAGTACCATGCAGAGGATCCGCTACTGTGTGATCCCCAGCATTCTACCCTATGTGGTGGCAGGTTTCCGTCTGGGACTTGGCATGGCTTGGCGAGTGGTGATCGCTGCGGAGATGGTGGGTGTGCCCAGAGGTATGGGATACGTGCTGAGCGTCTCCAGAAACACGGCGGATACGGCGGCTACCCTGATTGTGATTATCAGTTTGGGAGTTGTGATGATTCTCATGGAGGAAGTATTATTCCGTGTCATTGAGAAACATATGAATAAATGGAAAATCATGGAATAACAGAACGGAGAGAGAAGAATTATGATATTTTCATCTTATCAGTTTTTGCTTATGTTTTTTCCGATCACGGCCATCGGATACTGGGTTTTAAATCATTTTCGCTTCTATGAAATGTCGAAAATCTGGCTGGTGATCGCGTCCTTTTATTTCTATGCCCAGGGAAGCCCTGCGTTCTTCCCATACTTTATGGGCAGCGTGCTGGCCAACTATGTGCTTGGTATTACCATGTGCCAGCTCCAGGAGGATAAAACCGCCCAGCGGAAGGTTCTGCTGGCAGTGGGCGTCATTGCCAACGTGGCGTTCCTGGCTTACTATAAGTACATGAACTTTTTCCTGGAAAACGTGAACGCGCTGTTTGGAACAGACTTTGTGATGAAGAATGTGGTGCTGCCCATCGGTATCTCCTTCTTCACCTTCCAGCTGATCGCCTTCCTGGTGGACTGCTACCGGGGACAGACCAGGAAATACAATATTACGGAGTATCTTCTGTTTATCAC
>DBFBJF010000213.1:0-4495 GCA_048203265.1 Candidatus Merdiplasma sp. | reverse complement strand
ATCCGTCAGACCTTGAATCAGATCGGGCGCCAGGCGAAGCTGGCAGAAGTAGAATTGAGAAATCTTTGCGGTGAAAAAAAGAACCAGGCCCTGCTTGCGGTAGCAGAGGCCTTTGTGCGTCATAATGACCGGATTCTTTCGGCCAATGAGAAGGATGTGGAGGCCGCAAAAAAGAGTGGTATGCCTCAGGGAATGGTGGACCGTCTTCTGCTGACAGAGGCCAGAATTGACGCCATGTCGGAGGGGCTTACTCAGGTGGCTGGATTAGACGATCCCATCGGGGAAGTGCTGGGGATGAAAAAACGTCCCAATGGTCTGCTCATCGGCCAGAAGAGGGTTCCGCTGGGGGTGGTTGGGATGATCTATGAGTCCCGGCCCAATGTCACCGCAGACGCCTTTGCTCTGTGTTTTAAGACGGGAAACGCTGTGATTCTGAAGGGTGGAAAGGAAGCGTTTCACTCGAATCAGGCTATCGTGCAGCTCATTCAGGATACGCTGCGGGAACAGGGACTTTGCGCCCATGCGGTTCAGTTGGTTCCTTTTACGGACCGGAAGGCAACCGAATACTTTATGCGGATGGATCAGTATGTGGATGTTCTGATTCCCAGAGGAGGCGCCGGATTGATTCGGGCCGTGGTGGAAGGCAGCTCCATTCCGGTGATCGAGACGGGAACCGGAAACTGCCATATCTATGTGGATGAGACCGCTAATCTGTCCATGGCAGCGGATATTATTGAGAATGCCAAGACTCAGCGCATCGGCGTGTGCAACGCCTGCGAGTCCCTGGTGGTACATGAGAAGGTGGAACGCCAGCTGCTCTCCGTCTTGGAGGACCGGCTGAAAAAATATCCGGTGGAGCTGCGCGGGGATGAGGCTGCCAGAGATTGCGTCCCCGGTATGACTGCGGCCACCGAGGAGGATTGGGGGAAGGAATATCTGGATTATATCCTCTCTGTGAAAACGGTATCCTCCATCGATGAGGCCATCGCCCACATCAACCGGTACAATACCGGCCATTCTGAGGCCATTATCACGGAAAATTATACGAACGCCCAGCGTTTCCTGGATGAGATCGACGCTGCGGCGGTTTATGTCAACGCCTCCACCCGGTTCACCGATGGGTTTGAATTCGGGTTTGGGGCGGAGATCGGCATCAGCACCCAGAAGCTTCACGCCAGAGGCCCCATGGGACTGACTGCGCTGACTACCACAAAATATATTATTTACGGAAACGGGCAGGTTCGCCCTTGATATCAGAAAGAGGTTATGCATGTCTGCACTTACAGATTATGAAGCAATGCTTGATACCATAGAAATGACAGAGGAGGCTCCTGAACAGGAACCGGCACGCCAGCAGTGGTATATGAAAAAAGCCAGAATGTTGGTACAGAAGCAGAGCCAGGAGCTTGGCCGTCCCCTGCGGGCCATGGTGAAGACCTTTGGCTGCCAGATGAATGAGAGAGATTCCGAGAAGCTGCGGGGGATCTTGAACGCAGCAGGATATGAGCTGACCTCGGATGAGGAGGCTGACTTTGTCATCTATAATACCTGCACAGTGCGGGAGAACGCCAATCTGAAGGTATATGGCCGTCTGGGCTATCTTGGAGGCCTGAAGAAAAAGAATCCAGGCATGCTCATTGCCCTTTGCGGCTGCATGATGCAGGAAGAACAGGTGGTGGAGAAAATCAGACACAGCTATCCCTTTGTGGATCTGATTTTTGGCACCCACAATATCTACAAGTTTGCGGAGCTGCTGGTGTTGGCTCTGGAAAATGACCGGATGATTCTGGACATCTGGAAGGATACAGACCAGATTGTGGAGGACCTTCCCGCCAGCCGTACCTATTCTTTCAAGTCCGGTGTCAACATTATGTTCGGCTGCAATAATTTCTGCAGCTACTGCATTGTCCCTTACGTGAGGGGGCGGGAAAGAAGCCGGAAGCCGGAGGAGATCATCCGGGAGATCGAGAGTCTGGTGCGGGATGGCGTGGTGGAAGTGATGCTGCTGGGGCAGAATGTGAATTCCTATGGAAAAAATCTGGACCAGCCTATCACGTTCGCGCAGCTTCTGCGGCAGGTGGAACAGATTGAGGGGCTGGAGCGTATCCGCTTTATGACTTCTCATCCCAAGGATCTCTCCGATGAGCTGATTGAGGTGATGGCGGAATCAAAAAAGATCTGCCCCCACCTGCATCTTCCTCTTCAGTCCGGAAGCAGTCGGATCCTGAAGATTATGAACCGCAAATATACGAAGGAACAATATCTGGCTTTGGTGGATAAGCTGCGCGTGCGGATGCCGGATATTTCTCTCACCACAGATCTGATCGTTGGCTTCCCCGGGGAGACAGAGGAAGATTTCCAGGAAACTCTGGATGTGGTGAGAAAAGTTCGCTATGACAGCGCCTTTACCTTCATTTACTCCAAGCGCACCGGAACCCCGGCGGCATCTATGGAAAACCAGGTGCCGGAGGATGTGGTGAAAGATCGATTTGATCGGCTGCTGACCCTGGTCCAGCAGATCGGAAAGGAACGTTCCTCCCGTTTCCAGGGACAGACTATGCCGGTACTGGTGGAGCAGATCAATCAGCAGGATCCCTCCCTTGTAACAGGCCGCCTGGCCAATAACCTGGTGGTTCACTTCCCGGGGGACGCTTCCCTGATCGGGAAGACAGTGGACGTAACCCTGGCCGAATGCAAAGGATTTTACTACATGGGATACCAGGGGTGATGAGTTTGGGCCCGGACCATGTTTACATGGGGAGGGGGCCAAACTTAGACGCCCCGCCAAAACATGAGGAAAAAGCGGGGTAGGGGCCCCACGGTTTCCGAATGTTTTGCAAAAATTGCGGGAGCGCAGAGCGCGGAGCAATTCGTCTGGTATCCCATATGGATTACAATTATCCCATATGGATCACAGCATACGCGAAAACAGAGGAAAAAGCGGGGCAGGGGCCCCGTGATTTCCGAATGTTTTGCAAAAATTGCGGGAGCGCAGGGCGCGGAGCAATTCGTCTGGTATTTTTAGAATAGGAGATAAGAGTGGCACAATTAACACCAATGATGCAAAAATATAAAGAGACAAAGGAACAGTACAAGGACTGTATTCTTTTCTACCGCCTGGGGGATTTTTATGAGATGTTCTTTGAGGACGCTATCACCGCCTCCAGGGAGCTGGAGATCACATTGACGGGAAAAGACTGCGGACTGGATGAGAGGGCTCCCATGTGCGGAGTCCCTTATCATGCGGTGGACACTTATCTGAATAAGTTGGTCTCCAAGGGATACAAGGTGGCGATCTGTGAGCAGGTGGAGGATCCCAAAACGGCCAAGGGGCTGGTAAAGCGGGAGGTGCTGCGCATTGTCACCCCCGGCACCAACCTGGATACCCAGGCTTTGGATGCCTCGAAGAACAACTATCTGATGAGCATTGTCTGCACCAGCGACCGTTACGGTGTCTCTGTGGCTGACATCACCACAGGGGCCTACTTTGTGACGGAGGTGGAGGGAGAGCGGAAGCTTCTGGATGAGATTACCCGGTATATGCCGGCAGAGATTATCTGCAACCAGTCCTTCCAGATGTGCGGTGTGGATCTGGAGGATATCAAGGAGAGGCTTGGAGTTTCCATCTTCACGCTGGATGACTGGTATTTTGACGATGAGATGTGCAGAAAGGCGCTGCTGGAGCATTTCCGTGTGGCCTCCCTGGAGGGGCTTGGACTGGATGGCTGCGGCTGCGGCTGCATCGCAGCGGGATCCCTGCTCCAGTATTTGAGGGAAACCCAGAAGACGGATCTGTCCAACCTCACTTCCATCACTCCCTATACCACCGGGAAATACATGATTCTGGATACCTCTACCAGGCGGAACCTGGAACTTTGTGAGACGCTGCGGGAGAAACAAAAGAGAGGCTCCCTGCTGTGGGTGCTGGATAAAACGAAGACTGCCATGGGGGCCAGAATGCTGCGCAGCTTCATTGAGCAGCCCCTGGTGGATCCTGAGGAAATCGAGCGGCGGCTCTCCGCCATCGAGGAACTGAACCAGAATGCCATTGTCCGGGAGGAGCTGAGGGAGTATCTGAACCCGGTGTATGATCTGGAGCGCCTGATCAGCCGCATCAGCTACAAGTCTGCCAACCCGAGAGATCTGATCGCCTTTAAATCATCTCTGGAGATGGTGCCTCCCATCAAATACATTTTGGGAGGACTGCAGGCGCCCCTGCTGGTGAAACTGCACGATGAGCTGGATGAGCTGACGGACATCTGCGATCTGATTTCCCGGTCCATTGCGGAGGACCCGCCCATTGTGATCCGGGAGGGCAATTTTATCCGGGAGGGATACAACGAAGAAGTGGACCGGCTGCGCAAGGCAAAAACTGATGGAAAGGTCTGGCTGGCCGAGCTTGAGGCCAAGGAGCGGGAAAAGACAGGAATCAAAAACCTGAAGATCAAATTCAATAAGGTGTTCGGCTACTATCTGGAGGTGACCAACTCCTACA
>DBFBJF010000212.1:0-5506 GCA_048203265.1 Candidatus Merdiplasma sp. | reverse complement strand
GTATTTTGATCCTGATTTTTTCACAGAAGCCAACGCCAATGTGGATAATCTTTTTAATTTGAACTTATCGCAGCTACCGGACATCTATTTTGGGAAAAAAGATACATACATTGCAGAAGCCAGCAGCGAAATGAGTAAAATCCTTGAACGGTTATGGCAGCTCTATGAAACACCATCTCCTTTTCACATGAAACTTTGTGTCTTAGAGTTGCTGCATCTGCTGTTAGATACAAGAAATGTTGTCCAGGAAAAAACTCTCACCTTCTATACCAGCATACAAGTGGAAATTGCGAAAAAAGCAGAACAGATACTAACCGCTGATTTGAAACAGCATATTCCCATGAGGCAGATTGCACAGCAATTCGGCGTTAGTGAAACAAGCTTGAAAAATTACTTTCGAGGAGTATATGGAAAAAATGTTTCCGACTATCTGCGTAATTTACGTATGAGCATAGCAGAAAAGCTGTTGACCGAAACCACGCTATCCATATCTGAAATCGCAGCACAAATTGGCTATACAAAACAGGGGAAGTTTGCTGAGGTATTCCGTCAACAATTTCAGATGAACCCGCTGGAAGATCGGCGCTTAAAAAAATTAAAAAATATTTAGAGCAGGAGCCGAGAAGTCTCTTTTGAGAAAATGTCCCGGTTCCTGCCTATGTTTAAAACTATGTATAAATTGACACACGAAGCCTCATGTCAGTTTCCCAATGCCAGATGGATCATTTTGACCATTCCAAACCGATCCGAGACATCCATGCTGATTTTTGTAATGAATTTTAATCCCTTTCGTTTGATCAACCTGTAGTACGGTTCTTCCGCCAGTACTCTGACATTGCCGCCCAGGGCGGAAGCCAGATCATCCGCCGAATCCACATAAAAGAACATTTGGGCGTCTTTGTGCCCCATCTGTTTCATATATTTCTTCTGCAGCATTTTCACACCGCTCTTATTTACTGTGTCAAACACAAGCTCTATATTTCCGAAATCCTTCATCATATGAAGAAGGCCCAAAACCTTCTCCTCTTGAAAGTAATGAAACAGACCTCCTGCAGTGACCAGAAGATGCGCATCCGGCATATCCTTTCGGAGCTGTCTGAGCCATCCCTCTGAAAAAGCATCCGCTGCAAGATAAGTTTCCCTCTCCGGTTCCCCAAGCAGCCTGCGCCGGTATTCAATTACATCCGGAAGATCTACAGCATACCAGCGGGTTTTCCCATTATCATTTCGGTCATACGTTGTCTCCAGACCGCACCCCAGCTGTACGATGGCGCCTTCCGGCCTGCGCTTCAGGAAATCCTGAATATGCCGGTCCATATTGGCTGAACGGGATGCAGAAGCCAGCAGCGTATATTGGCTCTGTTTTCCTTTTTCCTTCAGTCCGGAAGGCAGCTTTTCTTTTAATGAAAGCGCCTTTTTATCATATAAAAATTCAGACATGATGCCACCTCACTTTCTGCCCACTAACATCCGTGACTCGCCAAGCATCATCATGGCCGCCCGGCGGTGTGAGCCAAATACCTCTTTTGCTGTGTCAATGAGGCGTACTTCCTCATATCCCATATCCCGGAGTTTTTGGGCAAACGCCTCCATATCCCCGTACATTCCCGGCTTCATCTCATCGTTGAGGGCAAAAACACCGCCCTTTTTCAGTACCCTCAGGGTCTCCAGCAGCAGTTTCCGCTTATCTGCTCCGGTAATATTGTGATGCACATAATTGCTCACCACAGCATCAAAAGATTCATCCGGGAAATCCAGCTTATTGGCATCGCCATGGCAAAAGATACACCGGTCCCCTGCCCCTTCACTGGCAGCGTTTTTCTCACAAAGAGCCTGACTGTAGTTGTAAACTGCCGCCCAATAGTCGATTCCGAGAACCTTCGCCTCCCGCCATGTGAGCGCTGCCCGGATGGATAATGCCCCGGAGCCGCAGCCTACATCCAGCAGTGCTCCTTTGCCGTCATAATCCATGTGGGACAGGATCGTCTGATGCACCCGCTCCATGATTCTGCCGCCATCAAAAGCATACTGCCGCCGGATCCATGTGATCCAGACAAGGATCGCCAGAAACCCGGCCACGATGATCACAAACAGAATACCCAGCGCAAAAACATGGAACACAGCAAATGACAGTACCGCCAGCAGCACTGCCAGAGCTGTCAGCCCGCCCACCATATAAAACACCGGGGTTGACATCCAGCTTCCGTAGTCCTCACCGTGAGTGCCAAGGCGGATCACTTTCTGAGATTTTCCCTGCCCATCAGACATAAATTCCCTTCTTTCCTCTTCAATAGAAAAACGTATGCTCAAACAGCAACATCTTCCCTTCTCTTTACTATAGTCTCACCAACAATACTCCCAGCCCTGCCTGCACCGCCGCCATCAGTGGGCAGAGGATCAATGTCCACTGCAGCAGATGCTCCGGCAGGGCGTAGCTTTTCATCCACGCCTTAACCCATAGCCGGGGTGCCCTTCCGTACCGGGAATTACAAAACATCGCTTCGCTCTTTTCTGGATGAGAAAGATGTCCAGAAAAAACAGGTCGCACAGATTTACCATCATCCACTGGATATATCCTGTCAGCGCCATATGCCAAAACCCATGCGTGCCGCCTTCCACCATGCTGACTGCGCCATAGATCAGGAGGGGCAGAAGCTCTCCAAAACAGATCCACAACCAGTAAAAGCGGTTCTCCTCTTTTGTGGGCGGTTCCGGCGCATCCCTGATAATGACCGGCGGGTAGCAGGGAAACATCAGCCGTGGATTATACAGCGCCACGGCAGCGGCAAATAAGTTAAAATAGGCTGCCATAGCAAACCCGTCTAATATAGTCCGCATCCAGTTCATCCGAATCCCTCCTTAAAACTCACCTGCACGATTTGCAGATGCAGCGGTCCGTCGGCGATGTTGGCCAACAGCCTGTGGATGGGTTTTACCCCCGGCCCCTCCAACTTCCGGTATCCCTGCATATACCCGCGGCTGGAAACGGAAAGGAGCGGCGACCATGGCTCCAGCTCCTCTTTGGCGCCCTTTACGGAGAAATATGCGCTGACATCCTTGATCCCCGCCTGCTTCACCCAGGTTTTAAGCATCAGCTTGACGGCGATTTTCCCCGCCCCATCGAACACCAGCCGTCCGCCGGGAAATCGTTCCGCCATGGATGTAACCAGCCGCTGTACCTGTTTTGTGATGAAATAGTAAAACACCCCGGCGGCAAACAGCACCGTTCCGTCCGCCGGGTCGGCGTCGATGGCGTCCATCCAGGCCGGATCGTTTAAATCCAGCGCCAGATTCCGTTCCCTTGGCCCGGCGGGCAGAAGGTGGTTTCGCAGCCGGGTCACCTCCGGCAGGTCGATGTTGTAGATCTTGCAGCTCCCGTTGTCGCAGGCCCGGCCGGTGTTATCCAACCCGCAGCCGAGATTGATGACCGCCGCCTTTGGATGGGCTTTCAGATAATCCCGCACCTCCCAGGCCAGGTCGCTCTGACGCATGGCAACTTCCAGCGCGCCGAACACGTGCATCAGGCTGTTTGACTGCTTCTCCAGCTCCGAGAAATCATAGTCTATGCGCTCCATCAGTTCCGCGGCGCTTTCATCCTGAAAGAGCGTTGGGAACATCCGGGAGCACAGCCGGCGGCCATAAAGTGGGATAACCAGCGTCTCCTGTACCGTATTCTTTTCAATCTTGTATTTATCCATGGGAATCCCTCAAATCGATAAAATTATCCTCTTTTTATTATAGTTAGTTACAGCTAACCAGTCAAGAAAAATCTTATCTCTTGACAAAAGAATTCGCCTGTGATATATGATAATTAAATTATCGATAATTAAATTATCAAAGAGAGAAGGTGATATGTTATGGCAGTGCCGGATCATTCCATTGATCCGCGGATTTTCGAGAGCGCCCGGAAAGAATTTCTAAAGAACGGGTTTGAAAAGGCTTCCCTCAAGTCCATTTGTGAAGGGGCCGGTGTGACCACCGGGGCGCTGTATAAGCGGTACAGAGGGAAAGAGGATTTGTTCTGCGCTGTAGTAGAACAGACGGTGAAAGATCTGTACGAGGTAGCCCATTCCCGGGGAGACCGGGACCCGGCCGCCATGTCGGACGCAGAACTTATCAAAGCCTGGGATATGGATGGCCCGGACATGATGTGGTGGATGCGCTTCCTCTACGACCGGCATGACGATTTTGTCCTGCTGCTCTCCCGTTCTGACGGGACCAGGTACGCGAATTTTCCGCACGACTGGGTGGAGGTGTTGACAAAGGCCACCAGCGCCTTTTTGGCGGAAGCCCAGCGGCGGGGAATCTGCCGGACGGATGTGGGGCCGGAAGAGCTGCACATTCTGCTTTCCGCCTTCTGGACCACCATCTATGAACCGTTCATCCACGGCTTTGACTGGGAACAGATCGAACAGCACTGCCGCATTGTCTGCAAGCTGTTCGACTGGCATAAAGCGCTGGAATTTCATGTGGAGAAATAGCCCTCAGCGGAGGGCCTTTCTTCAGCCAAAAAGTTAGCAACAACTAACTGTATAAGGAGGTAAAAACCGTGTTCAAAAAAGTGTTGGAATACGCGGGCGAGTACCGCAAAACCACCTACGCTTCCATGGCGGTCATGCTCATCGGCATTGTGATGAACGTACTGCCCTTTCTCTTCCTCTACCAGCTCATGGAACCGCTGCTTTTACATGAGAACGTGGGAGTCGGTTATGTGGCCTGGCGGGTGCTGGCCATTGGAATCTGCGGGGTGTTGTACGCCCTGTTCTACGTCAAGGGACTGGCCCTCTCCCACCGGGCGGCTTACAAAACCCTGAGAAATCTGCGTTCCTCCCTCCAGGGAAAGCTGGAGCGACAGCCCCTGGGAACCATTCAGGAAAAGGGCGTGGGAACTCTCAAAAAAATGTTTATTGACGACATCGACTCCATCGAGCTGCTGTTGGCCCACGCCCTGCCGGAGGGTCTCTCCAACGTGGCGGTTCCCTTATTCGTCTTTATCGCCATGTTTTTCGTGGACTGGAAGCTGGCGCTGCTGTCCCTCTGTGCCCTGCCTCTGGGCCTCATCGCCATGGAGGCCATGTATAAGGCCGGCACCAGCAAAATGGGGGCCTACTACGCTTCCGCCCAGAAGATGAACAACACCATTGTGGAATACATCAACGGCATGGAAGTGGTCAAGGTTTTTAACCGGGACGGCGAATCCTACAAGCGGTTTGAGCAGGATGTGCGGGGCTACCGGGATTTCACGCTGGCCTGGTACAAGGTCTGCTGGCCCTGGATGGCGCTGTACAACAGCATCCTGCCCTGCCTGGCCCTGTTCACCCTGCCCGTTGGGGCCTATCTGGTGCTTTCCGGCGCTTCCACGCTACCGGATCTGGCGCTGGTGCTCTGTATGTCCTTCGGCGCAGGGGCGCCGCTGCTGCGGGCGCTGAGTTTCATGTCCACCCTGCCCCAGATCAATTATAAGATCACAGCATTGGAGCAGCTGATGAACGCCCCGGCGTTGGAG
>DBFBJF010000211.1:0-13345 GCA_048203265.1 Candidatus Merdiplasma sp. | reverse complement strand
CTTTCCATTTCCTGACAGTCATTTCTGATCCAGAATATCCCTGGGATTCTTCCGGAAAATCAAAATTCCCACGATACCGATGGACAGGACGATCAGTCCGCCCACACAGGCAGCATCCGCCATAACCATCTCCGGCGTCATGCTTGTCTCCACCTTTGTGATGGTCAGCTCCGGGGCCTGATAATCCGTGGAGACCGCTCCCGCCTCCGCCTGCCGGGAAAGGTCGGCCTGCTCCGCCTGCTGGCCCGCCAGATAGCCGGCCGCCCCATTGGATACTGCGGGAGCAAAAAACAGGGAGAGCAAAACAGCCGCGCTTCCGATCAAAAATGCCTCGCACATGAGCTGCAGAAGAATGTTCCCCTTCGTGATACCGAGGGCCATCAGAATACCGATCTCCTTTGAGCGGTTTCTGATCCAGAAAAGAAAAATCAAAAGCAAAATCACGAAGCTCCCTCCCATCACCAGCAAAAGCAGGGCGTTGCTGAGCTTCTCCAGGTCATGAAAATTGGAGGCCATGGTCTCCAGATTACCGTTATTGTCAATGAGGTCATACCTTGACCAGTCAATGTCCACCGCCTTGACCGCCTCCTTGACCGTCTCATAGTCGTCCACATTGCCCACCTGAAAATAGGCTTTTTCGAACAGCGGATCCTCCTGCTCCACCTTTTCCGGAAAATGCAGATCTGTAAAAATCACATTTTCTGAGCGGTAGGTGTCTCCGGACATATAGGGACTCATCTTCTCTTTTACCTGGTAGATTCCCACAATCTTCGCCTCACAGACCGGCTCCTCCCCGTCTGTCCTGTGAAACCCCAGCGTATCTCCCACCTGCAGTCCGTTTTTCTTTGCCAGCTCCCGGGAGATCACGCAGACATCCGTATCCTCCTCTCCCGTCATCCTTCCCTCCTCTATGGTGACATTTCCGCTGAGGACGTTGGAATCCAGCGCCATGTCAAGATTGCCGATCAGGGCTACCCCCTGGGCATCAGCGGATTGATCCCTGTCCGGATCTTCGATCCGCTCAAAGCCCTCCGGCTTCACTGCCGTGGGAACTGTGGTTACGTTATAATCTGAAATTCCTTCCGTCTTCCCGATTTTTTCTATATCGTCCAGCCGCAGCGACTCAAAGGAATGGTCCGTCCAGGTTGACCACATTTCCTGACCATTGACGACCCGCTTCTCCTGGTGAACGCCTCCATAGCTGCCCTGTCCGTCCTCATACATCCTGTTAATCACTTCGCTGGCCTCATTCAGTCTCTGAGCCCGGTTCTCCGGATTTCCCTCCAGCAGCAGTCCGGCCCCTATGGCCTGCCTGGTGCTATCCTTCGCCGCGATGTGTGCCTGCCGGCTGGCCATGCCGGCCATAAAAAGCAGACTGATGATCCCCACCACCAGGAAAAGTAGGATACTTTTTACTGGTTTTCTGATGCAGGAACGTCCTGCCCGCTGAAACAAATTCATTTGTCATCCCTCCATTCTCGATAAAATATCCCTGGGATTGGTTCTGATCACCGGTATCAGAGACAGACACACGGCAATCATCGCAGCCGCTCCCGATATACCAAACAGCAGGAGCACATCCGTCCCGTGGAGGGACAGCTCCAGGGCTATGTCCGCCTCCAGAGAGGAGAGCAGCATCCTCTCCAGCCATCCGGCCGCCAGCTGCCCCAGCCCGCAGGCACCTGCCCCAGCCGCCAGAAAAATCACCGCCGTTTCCATCAGCGCCTGGAGGAAAATGGTGCCCTTGTACTCTCCCAGACTGATCAGTATAGCCATCTCCCTCTGGCGGCTGCGCATCCACATACACAGCAGCAGGGAAACCACCACTGTCCCGGTAAGGAAGGTGAAAAGCCGCATGAGCTCCACAACTCTTGTGAGCTGGGTCAGTGGAGCCCGCATCTGCTGAAACAGCGCATCGGAGGTGGTAATCTCCACCTTATCTCCCAGCAGGTTCCCCAGATTTTCGGCCAGATGCTCCAACTGTTCCGGCTTATCCGTGTAAACCCATACCTTTTCATAGCCCGCGTCCCCAAACAGTTCCTGGTACGTGGACTGATCCATATAAATCTGATTCTCAATGCGGCTGACCGCCGGCAGCTCATCATCCTGACGGTCCTCATTTCCGGCCAGATACAGTCCGATGATGGGCACCGATACCTTTTTCCCCTCTTCCGTCTCCAGAGAGATGGTATCCCCGATCCCCACCCCGTTTGCCCGGGCAAAGATCTGATTGACAACGGCCCCCGCCCCGGTCTGGGGCGTAATCAGCTGCCCCTCTGTCAGCCGGATTGCCTGTTCCCCGAAGGGGCCGTCCTTTGACAGGTCATCATAGGCCAAAAGACGGACCATCCGGTTGGCATCCTCCCCGGATGCGCTGGCGGTCACCGGCGTCAGCTGGGACAGGAAGGCGTAGGCCTCCCCCATCCGGTTGACAGATACCACATCCGCCAATTTTCCCATGCCCTCCACATCCTCCTCCGTAATGGGATTCTGCTGATCCGTGATTTCACAGACAGCCTTTGCGTTTGTCTTCTCTTGCATGGCGGCTTCCGTATTCTGGGTGGCATGGAGAATCAGATTGATTCCCAGAATCATACTGTTCACAATCAGGAAAATCAATAGCAGCAATCCTGACTTTGCTCTCTTTCTCGCCAGATACAAGAATCCCCTTCGATAGTATGGCATTTTCTGCGCTCCTTCCATCTATTGATAGCGGATAATATAAACCCGCCTGGCAAGGATCTCCCCGGAAGCCTGTCTCTCCCCCAAGACCGCCACATCGGTTGATTCCTTCACATCTTCCCTGTCCGCGTCCTCATACCGGACCTCCCCCGTATTGATGTCGAGGCTGGCAATCCGGAATACACAGTCTGCCCCGCAGCGAACTGTGACGCTGTCCGCAGCGTCTTCGTATCCCTCCGCCGCGCCTATGGCTATCTGCCCGCCGTCCGCATTCTGATTGTCGGAAGCGACCAGAAACATTCCATCCTGGAGCTGGGTTACGCTTCCCGTCACCGCCGCCTCATTGATCAGTTCTTCATGGGTGGCCGGATCCCCACTTTCCTCCTCTTTTGAATCAGCCCCATTCGTGCTGTCCGGATTCTGGCTGGAAGAATTGGTGTCTGCATCACTTCCATCCGCCGTTTTTGGCTCCTCCTGGTTCAGAGTTTCCTCACCTCCGACGATTGGCTGCTCCTTTCCCGCGGATCCGCACCCCGCAAGGGAGAGCGCGCAGAGCAGCGCCAGCATTCCTTTTGTCCATTTTGCCCATTTCATTTCTCATTCCACCTTTCTGCGTTTTTGCAGCCCCATCATAAGAAAAAACTCCTCCAAAAATCCTCCAAAAACAGAACTTCATTTTCCCTGTTTTTAGAGAACTTTTAGAGGATTCCTCTGATATACTGGTCATATCTAAATGGCATTGATTCTACGCCAAAGAAAGGGGACAGTTATGAAACTGCTATTGATCGAAGATGATCTGTATCTGTCCGCATCCATTCAAAGGGAGCTTGAAAAAAATGATTATATCGTGGACTGCTGCCATGATGGGGAAACGGCCATGCTGTATGCGCTGAACCCGGATTACGGCTATGATCTGGCCATTGTGGACCGGATGATGCCTGTCATTGACGGCCTTACTATTATCAAAGCCATGCGGAGAAAGGGAATTTCGATTCCCGTGATCATCATCACCGGAATGTCCGCACTGGATGACCGGGTGGACGGGCTGGACGGCGGCGCCGACGACTATCTGGTTAAGCCCTTTCACATCCAGGAATTACTGGCGAGAGTGCGGGCTCTGGTCCGCCGTCCCCGGGAAATCAGGTCGGAGGAGTCTCTCACCTACGGGGATCTGGACTTTTGCCCGGAGGAGCGCAGACTGACCTGCCGTGACCGGGAACTGGTACTGACCGGAAGGGAGGCCGACCTGTTTGGCACGCTGATCAAGCGTCCGGAAACCGTGTTTACCAGAGAGCAGCTTGTCTTTAAGGTTTGGGGAACTGATACGGACATTGAACCGGGAAATGTGGATAATTACATTTCCTTTCTTCGAAAAAGACTGAAAGAATTGAAAAGTACCTGTGTCATCCGGACTATTTACGGCACCGGGTACAGATTGGAGAAATCCCATGCTTAAACGATTGTCAAACCGACTGCGCCTGTTTCTGATTGGAATCCTCATGGGCATCATTACCATGATCCTGTGTTTTTCCTTCTGGAGTCATTGTCAGTCCAGACAGATGGGGGATATAACCTATCTTCAGAGAATGGCCTCCCTGATCATTTATCAGTTGGAGGCAAACCCGGAAAACCTGGAAACGCTTCTCACCGACTACGAAGAAAAAATGCAGATTTACAGTGTCCTCACGGATGCCCGGGGCAGTCTTCTCCACGAAAGTCAGGCGAAGCTCCCCACAGACCTTTCTGCTCTGGTTGATACAGCCGGGGAGAGCATCGATATACAGGACGCGGCAAGCCGGCAGACGGAAGGGGCGGCAACGCAGCAGGGGGGCCTTGTGGCAGTGAGCGGCCAGCATCATGACCACTACTTCATCATCCCGGCCACCATTCATACGCAGTCGGGAGAAATTTACCATCTCGCCCTGTGCTGTCAGCGAGCCACCGTTCTCTCTCTGCTGCTTCATCAGGCCCCGCTCTACCTGGGCATCTGGTTTTTGTCCTTCTTTTGCGTTCTGTCTGTCAGCCGCTTTCTCCTGAGGAAAGCCTTTCAGCCCACGGAACAGATCCTGCAAAGCCAGAAAGATTTTGTGGCCGCCGCCTCCCACGAATTAAAATCTCCTCTAGCCGTGATCATGGCAAACGCGGAAACCCTTCAGAGCATCGGTGGCTGGGACGGTACGGTTCAGGCAAGCCTTGCCGCCATTGATTTTGAGTGCGCCCGCATGTCCCGTCTGGTGCGGGATATGCTGCTGCTTGCCTCCTCGGACGCGGACAAATGGACCCTGCGCAGGGAGAAGGTGAATGTGGATACCCTGCTGATCACTCTCTATGAAGCCTATGAGCCGGTCTGTATCCGCCATTCCCTGCGCCTGTCCCTGGAAGTTGGAGAGGAAAGTTATCCGGTCCTTTACACAGACCGGGAGCGCCTTTTCCAGATTTTAAGCATCTACCTGGATAACGCGGTCTCCTACTCTCCCGAAGGCAGCACCATTGAGATTTACACGGAGCTGACCGCAAGGGAGCTGACCTTTTCCATTTCCGACCACGGGGCCGGCATTGCGGAGTCTGACAGGCCCTTCCTCTTTGATCGCTTTTACCGGGCCGATAAGTCCCGCACCGACAAGTCTCACTTTGGCCTGGGGCTGAGCATCGCAAAGGAGCTGGCTAAAATGCTGAATGGAAAAATCGGCTTCCGGGATACCCCGGGGGGCGGCGCCACCTTTTTCCTGTCCCTCCCTGTCCCGGGAAAATCCGATCATTCCCGCCATCCGGGAAGGCCTGTCCCATAGTCCCTCCCCTGCCGCCGCTCTGACACTATGCGTCCATCCTCAATCTGAAGTACGCGGTCTGCCAGGGCCGCGATCTCCCCGTCATGGGTAATCATAACTACCGTCTGCCCATACACTCTGGCGCTCATCTTCATCAGACCCACCACATCATCGCTGGTTTTCGAATCCAGGTTTCCTGTGGGCTCATCCGCCAAAATCAGGGACGGTCTGGCAGCCAGGGCCCGGGCAATCGCCACCCGCTGCCGCTGTCCCCCGGAGAGCTGGCCGGGAAAACTTCCCAGCCTGGCTTCCAGTCCCAACAATCGGACAACCTGGCCCGCAAAGACGCGATCCGGGCTTCTTCCGTCCATGCAGACGGGGAAAATAATGTTTTCCCAGACGCTCAGATCCTCCACCAGGTTGTGATTCTGAAAGACAAATCCGATCTGCCTGCGGCGAAAGATGGTCAGCTGCTTCTCATCCAGATCCGACAGCCTCGTCCCGGCCACCCACACTTTCCCCTCATCGGGCGTATCCAAACCGCCCAGTATATTTAACAGCGTGGACTTTCCGGAGCCGGAGGTCCCCACAACAACGGTAAAACTGCCCCGTCCGATGTCAAGATCCACACCTCTCAGCGCATATACTCCGCTGCCGTCCTTTCCATAATGTTTCTTCAGGCCCCGGGCCCGCAGAATGATTTCCCCGCTCATAACGCATCCTCCTCTTCGCTTTGCACTCATTCTACCGCCCTTGCCTCTCCTTTTCGGTACGGCTACGGTACATGGAAAGGTACATTTTTGTTTTTATTCCGCGATCTGAAGCCGCTCCCGGATGGTTCCCCTGGTGAGAAAGCGCAGACAGATCACCGGCACCAGCACCGCCAGAACCAGGATCACCGGCAGGGCGATCCACAGAGGCGCCAGGGTAAACTGGTAGGCTGATACCCAGGAAAAGTCCGCGATAACGCCGGGCATCACGGTCAGGGCAAAGAGTACAGTGGCCGGGATCAGCACCAGAGCCAGCAGCAGAGCATACAGGACGCCCTCCAGAAGCAGCAGACGGCGCAGCTGCGCAGCCGTCATGCCCAGACTCTGGTAGAGGGCAAATTCCTGACGGCGGCCCACCGCCCTGACCACCAGCAGATTCAGGAAATTCAAAATGGCGATTCCCATCAGCACCAGGCCTACAATCAGGGGCACCAGCACCATATTCAGCCTGGCATTTCGAAAGTTTTCCTGATAGTCGCTGCGCAACGTGATTCCGATGCCTCTGTTTTTCCCCTGTTCAAAGGTCTCCAGGTACCTTTCAAAGGAAGCCTGCTGGCTGTGGTCAATGTTCACTGCCATCTGCCGGAAGCACTGATTCGGATACAGTTCATCGAACACTTCCAAAGGCAAAATATAATAGAAGGTAAAGGAAGCCTCGGCGCTGTTTGACCCGCTCAGATAGGAGTTGTCATGCATCATGGAGCCCATCACCTGGAAAGTCTCACCCTCCAGCTCCAGAGTCTCACCCGCCGCCAGACTGGAGACACCCTCATGATAGGCTCCCCCCACCAGCACGTATCCGCCGTCCGCAAACGCCTCCGCGTCAAATTCCCCGCTGGTAAAGGGACAGTTTTCCAGCACATAATCCAGGTATGCTCCCTCCAGTCCGATCACCACAGCGGTATACTCTCCCGTATCCGTGATACGGTCCAGTCCGGCCAGCCACTCCGGGTATCCTTCCTGGGTATCCTTGAGCGTCATGGTCTCATCGTAGGGTTGATTGTAGTAATCCACCACCCGCTGCTGCAGTTCTTTTGAGGCAGTCAAAGAAACTTCTCTGCTTTTCAGTGCGCTGACCGAGGTAACCTCCGGGCGCCTGCGGATTTCTTCCATCATCTCCTCCGTGATGGACCGGCTGTTCTCATTATACCGCTGGGCTGACATGGTGGCCGAGCCGTCGACGATGGAGTAATCCCAGGGGGAGAGCGCACTCAGATACAAATCCTCCTGAAGGCTGATGTACTCCATCCAGACTGTGGTGAGAAGCAGGACGGACAGAAGCATGATACCTGCCGACAGGGCGGTCCGCCCCTTCCCACGCCCCAGGCTGCGCAGTGCCAGGCGGGGCAGCGTCACCAGTCCGTCAGCCCGGCCCTGTCCCCGCCCTCTGCGGGGTATCTGTTCCCGCATCATCCTGGCGGGAGTCACGCGGGATAAACGCAGAGCGGGCGGCAGATAGGCCAGCAGTACCGTAATCAGCGCGCACACTGCCGCTGCGGCAAAGGGCGGCCAGTCCAGAAAGTAAATGGCAGGATCCTCCTGCATCCCCGTGATCACCCGACCCGTAATCGCCAGATTCAGAAGGAAACCGATGAGAAATCCCGGAAGCAGTCCCAGAAGGGTCACCGAAATACCCTTTTCCCACAGATAGCGCCGCACCTGGCGAGGCGTCATGCCCTGGGCCTTCAGCCCAGCGAAGAAGGGCTGTTCCTGGACCGTAGTCACATGCACAATACCGTAGACCATCAAAAAGCCGCACACCAGCACTAAAATAGCCGGCGCGTAAAACTGGCCCGCCTGGCGAAACGCCTGCTCCTGTCTGGCATCATTGTAGGCCAGGTTGGTGGTGAAGGCCACCTGGCCCACGCCCTGATCTTCCATCATCGCGACGGCCTGTTCCTCCAGATCCTTCGGCTGGTACAGTGTCACGCCCAGCGTGATGTTGGCCGAATTTTCATCCTGATAACCAGGAACCAGCCGCTTTGCCGTCTCGGCGGTAATCCAGGCGCAAGCCTCCGAAAAGTTGGTGGGGCTGCTCCACCATCCGCAGAGGGTAAATTCATCTGTGTGGACGGTCCCCTGGGGGTCCGTCCACTGCAGGGTCACCGGGGCTCCGATCTCGTACACAATTCCCAGAGAGCCCATGGTATATTCATCCAGCGCAATCTCCCCCTCCTGCTGGGGCAGCCGTCCCGTGGTGGGAAGAGAGAGCACCGTCTCGGCGTAATCCCGGTCTGTCACCGCCAGCTTTACAAGCCGCTGGCCCATCATGGGATCGGACAGCTGTCCCAGAGTGCTCAGGCGGACTGAGCTTTTCACATTCACATGCTGGGCCAGAAGATCCGCCTGCTGCTCCGTCAGGCCGGTAAACAGAATATGGCTGGTTGACCCGTAGACATACTGATAATTGAGCAGATAACCGTTCTCAACCGCGTTGCCCAGCAAAAAGACAAACAGATAAAGGCCTGTGACCAGGGCAGTGGCCAATATCAAAACCAGATTTTTGATTCGGTGAAACCGGAAGTCCCGCCTGACCAGCGTATGGCAGACCTTCAGATTATTATTCGCAAGCATGGCCTCTCCTCCTTACTCCCGGATACGGCCGTCCTCTATCCGGACGACCCGGTCCGCCATCTGGGCCAGCTCCAGGTTGTGGGTGATCATAATCAGCGTCTGATGGTACGTCTCCACCGACAGTTTCAAAAGGCCCAGCACATTCTGTCCGGTCTTGCTGTCCAGATTTCCCGTGGGCTCGTCTGCCAGCACAATGGAAGGCTTGGCAATCAGCGCCCGGGCGATGGCCACCCGCTGCTGCCCTCCTCCGGACAGCTCCCCGGGGAAAGCGTCCATCCGCTCCTTCAGCCGAAGAAGGATGACAATCTCATCAAAAAACACCGGATCAGGCGTGCTGCCTGCCAGGCTCAGGGGAAACAGGATATTTTCCCGCACGGTCAGCGTGGGCACCAGGTTAAAGCTCTGATAGACAAAGCCCACCTTGCCGCGCCGGAACACCGCCAGCTCCCTTTCCTTCAGGCCGGCCAGGCGGACTCCGTCCACAATCACCTCTCCCTCATCCGGCTGATCCATGCCGCCGATCATATTCAGCAGCGTAGTCTTGCCGGAGCCGGAGGCGCCGATGATGGCGGTAAATTTCCCCTTTTCGATCTGCAGATCGATTCCGTCCAGCGCCTTTACCTGGTTCTCCCCCTTTCCAAAATATTTTTTTAAATGATGTACGGTTACCATATCCATGGGAATATACCTCTCCTTATCGTTTCACATATTTGTAAGTCAGCTTAACAGGTACACAGAAAAGGTGGAGCCCCTGCCCACCGCCGACTTTACGCTGATGTACCCCTTCTGCCGGGTGATGATCCCGTTTGCCAGATAGAGTCCCAGCCCCACGCCCTCCCTGGCCGCCACCTGGGGCGCGCGGTAAAACCGCTGAAATACCCGGTTGTACAGCTCCTCCGGAATTCCGATCCCGGTATCTGTAATGTCCACCCTGGTATAAAACTGCCACGGGCGCACCGACACCGACACGCGGCCGCCCTCCGGCGTATACTTTATGGCGTTGTCCAGAATATTTCCCAGGGCCTCCGCAGTCCACTTGGGATCATGCTGAACCGTGATGCCGCTGTCACAGTCCGCCGAGAGGGAAATTCCCTTTGCCTCCGCCTTGGCCCACACCCCGCTCATGGCCTGGGCAATGGTGTCCACCAGCCTCGCCTCCTCTGTGTGGAGGGTAAATGTCCCGGTCTCCAGGCGGGACATTTTTATCAGAGACTGCATCAGAAAATCCAGCTTGTCAATCTGCTCCTCCATGGTGAGCAGAAACTGTTCCTGTTTTTCTGGCGTCAGCTGATGCTGCCGCAGAATACCGGAAAACATCCGGATATTGGCCACAGGAGTCTTCACCTGATGGGAAATATCGCTGACCAGGCTCTGCAGTGTTTCCTTATCCCGCTGGCTCTGGCGCTTCCCCTCGCCCATAATATCAAAATACTGCAGAAGCTTGCCCTGCACCTTTGCGGTTAAGCTGTCCTCATAGGGTTGGTATCCTTCTGGCTGCCGCCCGGAAATTAACGCATCCAGCGTCTGGCACAGATCATCCGCAAACAGGCTCACCTGCCTTCTCTGGTACCAGGCCCAGAAGCCCACCACCCCATAGACCGTGGCGCACAGGCCCAGAATGGTATAGCGCACCGCCGCCCAGGGTACATGCTCCCACAGGATCCAGACCAATGCCCCGAACAGCACCGCCGACAGCAGGACCATGCCGGAGCGCATCACGGTCATGCTGCGATGCTTCATCTCTGCCTCCCTGTCCAGATATATCCCATCCCCCGGACCGTCTTAATGTAGGTATGATCTTCATCCTCTATCTTTCCCCGCAGACGGTTCATGGTCACCGTCAGCGTGTGATCGTCAATAAAATTGCCTCCATTGTCCCACAGGCGATCCAGCAAAATCTGGCGGGTCAAAATCTGGCCCGGATGGTCTGTCAGAATTTTCAAAAGTTTGTACTCGTTCGGGGTAATGGCCGTGGTTTCGCTGCCCCGCCGGGCGGTCAGGGCAGAAAAATTTAACTGCAGATAGCCGTCACTCCAGCAGTCAGCCGCGGCATCCGCGCTTTTCTCCCCGTGGCGCAGGGCCACCTCAATCCGGCGCAGCAGAATCTTCATATTAAAGGGCTTCGTCACATAGTCCTCCGCCCCCATGTCAAAGCCCTTTAAAATATCCTGATCCAGGTCATTGGCGGTCAGGAATATCACCGGCAGGCCAGGAGACGTCTCCTTAATCTCCCGGCAAAGATCAAATCCATCCCCATCCGGCAGATTCACATCCAGAAGAGCCAGCTCCGGCTGCTCCTGGCTCAGCAGATACCTGGCCTTGGCGCAGTTGTAGGCCGGCAGGGAGGCATACCCCGCCATATCCAGTTCAAAACACAGACCTGTGCTCAGTGCCAGGTCATCCTCCACAACAAGAATACGTTTCATCTTCCTCACTCCAAATCGCGTTATCAAGGATAGAGTATACCAAATATTGTTTCCTCATGGAAGAAGGAACCTGAGAAACTCCCAAACTTCCTCCCCATCTCCCCCGGTCAGAAATCTCCCTGCAGCCATCCGCCCCTCCCTCGGGCTCTCTGGGCAGACCGGTCTGCCGCCCTGGCGTAGACCGCCAGGTAAACGGCGCCGTAAAGAGCGGTGCCCCAGCAGACGTCCGCCACGGAATGCTGTTTTAAAAACATGGTGGACAATATAATCAGGACAGCCAGTATCCAGGAAGCCTTCCGCAGTACCAGGTGTTTTCGCAGACTCTGGCAGCGATCCAGGGCCACCGCCACTGCCAGCGAGTTGAACACATGGATGCTGGGAAGAATGTTGGTGGGCGTATCTACACGGTACAGGATCTTTACCATTTCCCGGAACGCATTCCCCTCCCCCTCCAGCACCGGGCGCAGATTATGCCCGTTTGGATAGCACCAGGATACCAGCAGAAATGCGCCCATGCCGATCCCCAGGCTGATGACAAACTGCCAATATTCTTTTTTGTTATTCTGAAAAAAGGCGAAATAGACCACTGCCGCTGCCACATAGAAAAACCAAAGCAGATAGGGAACAATAAAATATTCACAGAACGGAATCAGATCGTCCAAAGATGTGTGGATGATGTGCAGCGTTCTCACTCCCCTTGTCTCCAGAAGATGAAACGCCCACAGATAAAAAATGAAAAAAGCAAGGATCACTCCCGTATGCTTCTGAGAAAAAAATTTATGCAAGATCGTCTACCTCCCTCTCCCTATTCCCTGTTATAAGCAGGATAGCAGAGGAAGGTTACAGGCCGGGAGCAGAAACGTTACACTTTTGAGACAATGCGTTGCGCTGGAATCTGGCAGCGCCGGTATGTCCTCTCCGGAATCCGGGCCTAAAAATGCCGGATACATCACAGGCCAAATGATGTGTCCGGCATATATGCTGCTTTATCCTTCGCTATGTGGTAATAAATTGACCTACCATCCCTTCCTGCGCAATGTTACGATAGTATGGCAAATCCTCCCGATACTGTTCAAATTCTTCATAAGGAATTACAGTAGGGGAAAGAATCGTGCCGTATTCCAGTTCCAGTTCGCTTGAAACATCCCATACCTGCTTCAACTGTTCCTGTAATACTGTCCGCTCTCCATGAACGATTGCAACAATATCCACATCTGACTCGTTGTCATAATCGCCTCTGGCGTAAGATCCATACAATATGATCTGAACAAGATCGCTGCCATACACAGAATGGTATATTTGCACCATGTGTGATCGTCAATAAAATGATCGAATTTCTAAATAATCAGTTCTCCTTTCAGATAAAGGCAGGCTTCTCCCGCCACCATCACCTTATCCTGCGTTTGCTCGCAGTACAGCACTCCACCCCGCTCAGACAACTGCTCCGCCACCAGCTCCGTTTTATTCAGCTTTTCACTCCATATCGGCACCAAACTGCAGTGAGATGATCCTGTCACCGGGTCTTCCTCCCTCAATTCGGGGCAAAAATATCTGGAGACAAAATCTGCGCTGTTCCCCTTCGCCGTGATTACAATCCCCAGCCACCCATTTAACCGTGATAGCTTCTGGTAATCAGGCCTATAATGCAAAACCGCATCCTCATCATTCAGAACAGCGATCAGATCTCTTCCGGAATAGAGTTCGCGGATGGGGATATTCATGGCTTTTGCCACCTCATCTGTAATCCGTATCTTCTCCGGCCGTCTCTTTGGCAAAACCATTCTGTACAGATGCTCCCTTTTTTCCACTGTAAGCGTGCCGCTTACTGTCTCAAACTGAACCCTGGACGCCCCGGGCTCAATCATTTCCATGACCACATAGGCGGCCGCCAAGGTGGCATGACCGCAAAGATCGATCTCATTCAGCGGTGTGAACCACCTCAGGCAATCGACTCTCCCATCCCGCAGGAAAAAGGCGGTCTCCGGCAGACCATTTTCTCTGGCGATCTTTTGCATCAAATCCGTGGGCAGCCACTCATCCAGAACGCAGACACCTGCCGGATTTCCGCGAAAAGGTTCCGCCGCAAAGGCATTCACAATATAATATTTCATCCTCTGTTTTCTCC
>DBFBJF010000210.1:0-3883 GCA_048203265.1 Candidatus Merdiplasma sp. | reverse complement strand
GTCATCACGCCTTTTAAAGTCATGTTTATTTTCCTCCCATCATTCTGAGTCACTGGATACCGGCAGCGTCACCGGCCGGCAGAACGCCCCGATCTTCGGCTTTGCCGTCAATGTATCCGAATAGCTTTTCTGCACCAGTTCCATCGTTTCCACTGCCATCACATCCGTCATATTCTTTCCCTGCAGACCGCCGCCCACAGAAAATAAAGCCGCCGTTTCCTCAATGTCGATCCTGCCGTCCCAGGCCGCCGCGGCAGCCATAGCCTGGCCGCTGATGGAAGCGATGCAGTCCCCGATCCCCACACTGCCGGAACCGCCCTCCATCCGCAGGTACACGTTGAAGATATTGGTAATATTCGGCACGATATTTTCAATCGGGTAATACAAAGACAGGATGTGTTTCCCGCTGTGCCAGGTCTCCACCGGATGATGGAGCAGGATCTTGGCGTTGTTCAGTTCAAAAGTCACATAGCAGACCGCCTTCCCGTCCTCCGTCCAGGTCACCGGCAGGCTCACCTCCACGGAAATATCCGTGGTTCCTTCCCCGGCAGCGTCATCCTCAGCATCCCCAGCTTCCGCTTCCATCCCGGACGGGCCGTCCTCCGTTCCAGCATTTCCTGCCGCTCCGCTTCCGGACGAAGGGAACGGAATCACGATAGTGCCGCTGGCCTGGGCGGATTTCTCCACCGCCTGCGCTTCCACATCCACCACCACCTGCCCGAAGAACTGGGCGTGGTTTTCCTCTTTGGAAGCGAACTCAATACTGATGATCCGCACATCCGTTTCTCCGATGGAATACTCAGAGGCATTTGTAAAGGTATGGATGCCGATCTTCCCAGCTTCAATCTGGTTCAGCAGGCCGGAGATGTTCTTGTCATTCTTGGACTTCGCCTGGGAAAGCCTGGGATTCTTCCCCACGCATTTCAGGCTCTGCCTGCCGCCAATCTTGACCGTAAAAGAGGTCACGCAGGTGATCTGCTGGGCATCCGCCTGCCCGCCGGAGAAGGTCAGCACATCCCCCAGATCCAGCGCCGGGTTCCCGATGGTATCCGAATCAAAGGGCACATAATTGACCGCAGATAAAGCGGTGAGGATATTGCGACAAAGTTCCTCCCTGGTCTCTTCCAGTCCGAACTGTAGGAGGGGATTGACTCCCAGGTTCATAGTCAGCCCGTCATCTTCTTCCAACGCGTAATACTCGGAAGTCTGCGTCCGCAGGTTGGTGGAGCTGACCGCCGTGTATCGGGTCACAAAATCAGAGAAACTGCTGGAAAACCGGTGCTTCTGCAGGATCTCCATCACCGGAGTTTCCCCGTACTGCCGAAACTCCAGCTTCCCTTCCCGGTTGATGCAGAAGAATCCGCCCAGTACCTGCGCCGTAAAATACAGCACATCCCGGTAGGTCTCAATGTCATTCTCCGGGTAAATGGAGAGCAGTTCCGATCCGTTAGGAAACGCCTCGATCTCCGCCTGGGTCTGTGCCAGTTCCACACCGCAGGCGGTACTGCACAGCGCCATCATCCCGTAAGCCGTGCCGATGGTCTCAAAGCCATTGAAAACCCGGTCAAAGCGGAGCATCCGGTCATAAGCCTTCAGTTCCAGCACATACACCGTCCGGTTGGCCTCGCTCACCTCAAAGGTCCCCATAGGGACAGCTTCGTAAGTCCCGTCCGCCAGCCGCAGGTGGTAGGTCAGTTCCACTTCCGCGTCCTCCAAAGTGTACCGGTCGATATCCAGGAACAGGCTGATCCCCATCTCAGCTGCATACACAGCCCCAAGTTCGATCTCAGAATTACCGCAACATTGAGCCGTAATATAGCCACTGCCTTTCACGATATCCTCCTGCGTGAACAGATACTCCGCTCCGGCTCCAGTTGTTATCTTTCCTGTCCAGTAATACTTCCGGGTGTTCCCCTGCACCGCCTGCAGGAACGCTTCGCTCACCGGGTACATCGGACACCCCTCCTTCCGTTTTCAGGCAATCGAGTAGGGGAGATTTTCTCTCCCCTCTCACACCACCGTACATGCCGTTCGGCATACGGCGGTTCAACATAACTTCAAAGCATGACGCTCATTATAATAGTCAAGACAGCTTATAAGCCCTGCTTTGGCTAATACATCTTTAGAGATTGCCCTGACAACACATGTCTTAGTCACTACCCAGTAGTAGCGGTCTCCACAATACGCTGTCAGTCTTGCAAGGTCTTTTCCAACTCCCAATTTCTGTAATCCCCATTGTCGCTTTCCTGGAACTTTCCACTGTTTCCAGATGATAACTCTGAGTCTTGTTCTTAAATGTGCGTCTATTTCTGTCATTGCTGTTTTCATGGAACCAAGGGCATAGTAGTTAATCCATCCTCTTGTTACCTGATTGATTTTCTCAATCTTGCTCGTGACTGTCCCTGGCATTTTCCTACAGGTCAGTTCTTTCAGTCTGTCTTTGAATTTCTTCACAGAGTCCTGATGGGGTCTGCACTTCCATTCTTTTGTCTTGCTGTCCTTGTGGAATCCAAAACCAAGATACTTTAGCTTTAGCGGTCTTGTGATGTGAGTTTTGGTCATGTTGACCTTTAACCCCAGTTTCCTCTGTATCCAGTCTGTTACCGTCCGCATCACTCTTTTTGCACTCGATTCGCTTTTTACCGCTATGACACAGTCATCTGCGTATCTCGTGAATCGGAGTCCTCTTGCTTCCAGTTCCTTATCCAGTTCATTCAGCATAATGTTTGACAGTAACGGAGACAGATTTCCGCCCTGCGGGGTTCCGAGTTTTGTTTCCTCATAACCCTGCGGTGTCATGACCCCTGCTTTCAGATACTTTCGGATTAGAGACTCTGTGTCGCCATCATTGATGATATCGTGTACAAGACTCATCTGTTTGTCCTGTGGCACGTTATCGAAGAACTTCTCCAAGTCGATATCCACAATCCATTCGTATCCCTCGTTTAAATATACGAGCAGCTGTCTGACTGCCATTTCACAGCTTCTGTTTGGTCTGAAACCATAACTCCGCTCTGAAAATAAAGGCTCACACATGGGGCTTATCACCTGTACGATGCCTTGCTGGATTACCCTGTCCATTACCGTGGGGATTCCCAGCTTTCTTACTCCGCCGTTTGGTTTAGGTATTTCCACCCTCCTGACCGGCTGGGGTTTGTACTTTCTCTCCCTGATTTGATTCCTGATACTATCCCAATTCTCTTTGATATGATCGCCAATTTCTTCAACTGTTACCTCATCCACTCCTCCTGCCCCCTTGTTGGCACAGACTCTTTTGTATGCGGTATTCATGTTATCTTTGGACAGTATCTTTTCCAACAGTTCTGACATTACTTTGTGTGCTTTCTCCTTTCCGTTCCCATGGATTCGCCTTAAGTTGTGCAGTACCTGCTCATTTACGTTTTGCCGTTCCTGCTGTCAGGTATTCCATGGAGCATACATTTGATTACACGGTTACATTGTTCGACCCTTCAGCAACGCCCATTTCAGGACTTTGCCTACTATGGCTTCTGCTGACTTCTCACAGTTCGTTGTTACTACGGTGAGTTCCACCGCCTGTGAGACCTCACGGGATAAGCCTGCCCGTCTTTCCTCGTCTGCCTGCCTGATTTACGCACATGGGTTACGGTTGCCTTTCGGACTTCGCTATCTTGAGCCAGCTTATCCGCCATGTACGCCTTATATCAGGTTTCTGTTCGTCAGGCTACGATTTCGCTATCCCTTCTTCTCGCCCACACCTCACGGTGTAAACCTTGGGAGTCGCTATAGGGTTCGTCGGCAACTACGCCCCTTGTGGACTTTCACCACAGACTGACGGCATGCCCGTCATACTCAAAAAAGCACCAATCATTTCTGATTGATGCTCTTGGCAATATTCTTATTC
>DBFBJF010000209.1:0-4235 GCA_048203265.1 Candidatus Merdiplasma sp. | reverse complement strand
CCTGCCAGATGATATGTAAGCGCCCGCCCAAAGCCAAAGGCCAGACAGTCTGCGTCCAGGTCTTTGGTTTTGGGCGGGCGTATCACTAGGATGAAGGAGAATGGTTATGATAAAAAAGATAAAACAAAGCCAGTACTACGGGATCCTGCTTCTGGTCCTGATGCTTGTGGTTTTCTGGGCTATGTTTAAGATCCTGGCTCCGGCTACCTTCGGATCCCCCGACAGGCTGGCTACCTATATGAAATCGGCTCTGATCTACGCAGTGGGCGGCTGCGGTCTGTACTTTATCTGCGTCATGGGCCCCTTTGATATGAGTGTGGGCGCCAATATTGTGCTTTCCTCGATCATTGCCTGCAATGCCAGCGTTATGTTTGGGTATCCCGGACTGATTCTTGCACCCTTGATCTGTGGTACGCTCATCGGCCTGATCAACGGTCTTGTCTACATAAAACTTCACATTTCCTCCCTGATTGTGACGGTAGCCCTCTCGCTGATCTATGAGGCCCTGAGCGTATACGCCACCAACGGGAAAAACGTGATTTTGGATATGAATTACCGCGCCTTCGGTGATTATCCTGCTAATTTAATTCTGGCAGTAATTGCCTATCTGCTGTGCGGATTTATTCTGAAGTATACAAAGGTGGGAACCTACACCTACGCCATCGGCAGCAATGAGGTGGTGGCAAAGAACATGGGTGTGAACGTATCGAAATACAAAGTGGTGGCCTTTACCCTGGCAGGCTTTTTCTTCGGCCTTCAGTCCATTCTGACCATCAGTTTTGGAACTTCTATGACATCGGCCTCCAACCTTTCCTCCATGAGCCGTAACTTTACGCCTTTGATGGGAACTTTTTTCGGACTGGCGTTTAAGAAATATGGTCACCCGGTAATCGCCATTGTGATCGGTGAGATGATTATCCAGCTGATGTTCAACGGATTTGTGGCCCTGGGCGCCCCCACCACCATCCAGAACGTGGTGACTGGCGCTGCGCTGCTGATTATCGTGGCACTGACCACCAAGCCGGTGAAGGGCCTTGTTGTGAAATAGGAGGACGATTATGGGTGAAATATTATTGAGAGCAGAAAAAATAGACAAGCATTTCGGAATTACGCATGCTTTGGATCATGTCTCCCTCACCTTTGAGAAGGGAGAGATTCACGCCCTGATCGGCGAAAACGGATCCGGAAAATCTACGCTGACCTCCTGCCTTACCGGCATCTACAAGAAGGATTCCGGTAAATTTATCCTGGACGGCAAGGAGATCGTTGCCAACAATCAGGTGGAAGCCAATCACCAGGGGGTGGCCATCATCGTGCAGGAGATCGGGACCCTTTCAGGGCTGACCGTGGCTGAAAATATTTTCCTGGGAAATGAAAATATGTTCATCAGCCACGGCATCAAGAATGCGGCAGCCATGAACAAGAAAGCCCAGGAATATCTGGACAGCTATGGGTTCCAGTATATTGATGCCACCAGAATGATCGATGACTATAACTTTGAGGAGAGAAAGCTGATTGAGATTGTAAAGTCCACCTACTTCAATCCCAAGGTGCTGGTGGTGGATGAGACCACCACAGCACTGGGGCAGAAGGGTAGGGAGGAGCTGTTTAAGGTGATGCACCGGATGCGGGACCAGGGGAGCTGTGTGATCTTTATTTCCCATGACCTGGAGGAGGTCATTGAACAGTCCGATAATATCAGTGTGCTGCGGGATGGCGTGATGATCGGTTCCATCACCAAGGCCGAGGCCACGCCGGACAATCTGAAAAAGATGATGGTGGGCCGGGAGCTGGGAGACAGCTACTACCGGACTGATTACGGAGAGAAGATTTCCGATGAGGTGGTGATTTCGGTGAAAAATCTGTCAGTGAAAGGACAGATTGATGATCTGTCTCTGGAGCTGCACAAGGGGGAGATCCTGGGGATCGGCGGCCTGTCCGAGTGCGGGATGCATGAGGTGGGGAAGGCTATCTTCGGCGCTTCGTATTTCAGGAAGGGCTCTGTGACTCTAGGGGATGGAACACCCATCAACTCTATTCCCGACGCCATCAAGCACAGCATGGCCTATGCCTCCAAAGACAGGGACAATGAATCCCTGGTGATCAATGATACCATTTGCGAGAATATCTGCCTGCCCTCCCTGGAGGATCTGAAAACCAAGGGCTTCTTACGGGGCGGCACCATGAAGAAATTTGCGGAGAAGTACGCCAAGCAAATGAGTACCAAAATGACTGGGGTGGACCAGTTTGTGTCGGCACTGTCTGGAGGAAACAAGCAGAAGGTGGTTCTGGCCCGGTGGATCGGAAAGGATTCCGATTTGATTATCCTGGACTCCCCCACACGGGGCATCGATGTGAAGGTGAAGGCGGATATTTACGCCATGATGGATACCATGCGCAAAAATGGCAAGTCCATCATCATGATTTCTGAAGAAATCATGGAGCTTTTGGGTATGGCGGACCGGATTCTGATTATGAAAGACGGAAAGATCAACGGTGAGTTCCTGAGGTCGGAGGACCTGAAGGATACGGATCTGATTGAGATGATGATATAAGGGGGCAAGGGATATGACAGTAAAAAAAGAAGCAAATGAAAAGATACCATTTCTGGAGCGTCCTGTTGTACGAACCGTTCTTCCCATCGCCGGCTTTGTGGTGATCTGCGTGCTGTTTGCTATCCTTACCGATGGAAAGCTGTTTCAGCCCCAGAATATTTCACTGCTGCTGAGCCAGTCCTACATGCTGCTGATTTCTTCCATCGGCGTGTTTATGGTAATGACTATGGGCGGGCTGGATTTCTCCCAGGGCTCCATGCTGGGGGTGGCCTCCATTGTGGTCTGCACACTGTCCAAATATAACATTGTGCTGGCCATCATCGGCGGCGTGGTGACCGGAGGGCTCATTGGCCTGATGAACGGATACTTCAATGTGAAGCGGAAGATCACCAGCTTTATCGTGACCATCTGCAGCATGTACCTGTTCCGGGGAGTGTGCGCCTATGCCACCACCACCTCACCGGTGTATGGCGCCAGCGATATTTCCAAGTATAATACGCTACCCTTCATGCTTACCTTCACGGTGGTTATCTTTGTGGTGGCCTTCGTGGTGTTTACCTACACCGGTCTGGGCTCCAGACTGAAGGCCATCGGAGCAGGAGAGACAGCAGCGAGATTTGCAGGCGTCCGGGTGGACCGGACCAAGATGCTGGTATATACAGCGGCGGGTTGCATTACCGGGCTGGCGGCCTTCGTCAACTCTGTGAAGGTGGGATCTGTGACTTCCACAGCCGGAAACCAGCTGGAGACTCAGATCATGATCGCTCTGGTCCTGGGCGGTATGCCGGTAAACGGCGGCGCCAAGGTTCGGTTTTACAATATCATCCTAGGCGTGATGACCTATAAGGTGCTCTCAAGCGGCCTGGTTATGCTGATGATCCCCACTCAGCTTCAGCAGCTGATCCTGGGCATTATCTTCCTGGTTGAAGTGGCTCTGTTCAGCGACAGAAAGACGGGAATGATTGTGAAGTAAGGAAGCTTTTTGGCATTTTAATGTGACAGACGGGAAACATGACAGACAGGAGACTGGTGCAGGATTTTGTGCCAGTCTTTTTTGCTGAAAAACTTATACCGGAAGTGTCCCCAATTTTTTGACGAAAATTGCGAATAAGTGATAGCTATTTTTACAAATTTGTAGTATCATATGATATATAAAGCATAGACATTTCTAATATTTCTCATCTGTGCGGCGCTGCCGCGTCGAAGATTCTGACAAAGTTCATCAGAAGAAATCTCAGTGCTTTGTACCAACTCAATCAGGCAGGGCAGTGAGGGTTTCGGGAACATAAGCTGGAACTGGAAGTACTGATGCTAAATATTAACGCAGGGCATAATTCCGAACTGATGGTCTCCTGTCATGCGCTGTGGGAGTATGCGGAATATACAGGCAGAGTGAGAAATTACGCAAAAGAGCTGCCTATAGAAGCAGCGGTGGAGCGGGCTGTCACGGAGTGTATCCGGGAGGAGATCCTGAAGAGCTTTCTCCAGAAAAACAGAGCGGAGGCGATGAGAATGAGCATCTATGAGTATGATGAGGAGCGCCATATCAGGCAGGAGCGGGAGGACGCACGGAAGGAAGGGGAGCTGATTGGCTGGCAGAATAAGCTGAAAGATCAGGTGAAAAAGAAGCTGGAAAAAGGAAAGTCTGTTCCGGAGATCGCGGAGGCTCTGGAGGAGGAT
>DBFBJF010000208.1:0-4554 GCA_048203265.1 Candidatus Merdiplasma sp. | reverse complement strand
GAGAGGAGAAAACAGATGAAATTTTCAGAGATGCCATATTCCAGAGTAAATGTAACGGAGACCATTGCCAGAGGAAAGGAGCTGATTGCCAGGGCAGCCCGGGCGGGAAGCGGAGAGGAGCAGCTTCAGATCCATCAGGAGTTTTACCGGTTGTGGGATCATGCGCGCACGCAGAGGCTGATCGCCATGATCCGCAGGGACGGAGACATGAGCAATGAGTTTTATGAGAAGGAGAACGAGTACTACGATGAATATTCTCCGGCTCTCGATGCCCTTCAGAATGAGTATCAGAAAACTATTTGCGCCGCGCCCTTCCGAAGCTATGTGGAGGAAGCGGTGGGAACGGTGCCCTTCCGCTCCATGGAGCTGGCCATGAAGGCCTTTGACGATAAACTGATTCCGCTGATGCAGGAAGAAAACCGGCTGACCACCCGCTATGCGAAACTGATCGCCTCCGCCTCCATTGACTGGGAGGGGGAGAAACTGAATCTGTCCCTGCTGGGAAAATATATGAAGGACGCCAACCGCCAGGTGCGTCTCCGCGCCTGGGAGAAATACAGCGCTTTTTTTGAGGAGAATGGCGGGGAACTGGATGAGATCTATGATTCTCTGGTAAAGAACCGGACGGCCCAGGCCAGGGCTCTGGGATTTGACAATTATATTGAGATGGGTTACTGCCGGATGAATCGAAATTCCTACAGCCGGGAACAGGTGGAAGCGCTCCGGGCACAGATCAAGAGCGTGTATGTGCCCTTTGCGGAGCGGATGCACGAAAAGCGGAGAGAGCGTCTGGGACTGGATCATCTCTATTATTATGACGAGGGAGTTTACTTCTCCCAGGGAGATCCGGCGCCCACAGGTACCCCGCAGGAGATCCTGGCGGCAGGAGAGCGGATGTACGGGGAACTTTCCCGGGAGACAAAAGAGTTTTTCGGTATGATGCAGGAGAACGAGCTGTTTGATGTGTTGGGGCGGAAGAACAAAAAGGCGGGAGGGTATATGGAAGAGCTGCCCGACTACCGGGTTCCCTTTATCTTTGCCAACTTCAACGGAACCAGCGGGGATGTGGATGTGATCACCCATGAGTGCGGCCATGCCTTCCAGTACTATATGGCCTGCCAGGATCCGGTGACGGATCACTACCGGTATCTCGGCATGGAGACCGCGGAGATCCACTCCATGTCCATGGAATTTTTCACAGAGCCCTGGATGGAGGAGTTCTTTGGCCAGCGGGCTAATGATTACCGCAGAATGCATCTGGAGGATGCCATCGCCTTTGTACCCTACGGATGCATGGTGGATGAATTCCAGCACATTGTCTATGAGAAGCCGGAGATGACGCCGGCCCAGCGCCGGGAAGCCTGGAGCAGGCTGGAGCGGGAGTACCGTCCCCATATGGATCCCACGGGAAGCCAGTTTATGGAGCAGGGAGGCTTTTGGCAGAAACAGCTTCACATTTTTGAATGCCCCTTCTATTACATCGATTATGTGCTGGCCCAGCTTTGCGCCTTCCAGTACAAGATCATGATGGATCAGGACTACAAAGGAGCCTGGGAGAGCTATCTGAAGCTCTGCAGACTCTCAGCCAGTGATTTTTATCCCAACCTGCTGCGGTCTTCCGGTCTGCAGGTTCCCTTTGAGGAAGGCTGCATCGAAAGACTGGTGAGGGAGCTGGAGAAGCGTCTGGACTAAAGGTTGTACAGTACCAGATCAACGGCATAGATATGCTCCTGAAGGCTGACCTGCAGAGTTCCGGAATATTTTTCCACGGTATGTTGGACATTCCTCAGCCCGGTGCCCCAGGGAGCCAGTTGATTCTCCAAGCAGGGATTTTCCATATGGATCAGCAGGCTGTGCTGGCGGTTCTCAGCCACCTTCATTCCCAGAAGGGCGTCCAAAGCCGGATTGCCGCTGGAGATCAGTTGGTCCGTCTGTTGAATCAGATCAGTGGTTCTTTGAAGGTAGGTCAGCAATTCCTCCTGACTGCCAGTTTGATAGAGCAGGGCAATGGTCTGGAGATGGTTTATCATATCATGGCGGATCGATTTTATCTGTGAGGCTGTCTCCAACATAGCCTGGTAATGTTCAGACTGAATCTTGAGCTGCTGCTCCAGAAGCGATTTTTCGTTCTCTCGTTGATAGTACAGACTGAAGCGGCGGAACAGATCAAACAGGACGAGATTGATGAACAAAAAAGCAGTCTGGAGAAACAGATGCATCAGATCTGACAGAGGACGGCTTAATCCTGTGTTTCCCAGAAACAGAAGGGAAACGATCGAGCAGAGCAGGGTGATAGCCGGAATGGCCAGAAACAGAAGCCAAAGAGACAACGGCAGGTTTTCATCGGAATGCCGGCACAGTTTCAGGCACAGGCAAAGCAGAAGCCACAGGCCGGCATGGTAAGCGATAAGATACCCCATAATCCAGATGGCTCCATTCTTGGGGAGAACATTGGTAATATCATTCAGTATGAGGATGTAAGAAAAGACAATAACCGACAGGCAGCTCTCAAACAGCAGCTTTTTCCTGGGATTTTTGGGAAAACACCATAAAATAAGAAAGCTTACCGGAAGGGTGGAAAGGTGCTGCTGTACACGGAGAACAAGGCAGCCAGCAGGAGGAGCCCGGCCCCGGCGATGCAGATGGCGGCCTTTTTGGGAGAGAAGGAAAGACTTCCAACCCTTCTTGTTGGCGGTATGGAGCCGTACATCCGTGTCATAAGACCTGCCAAAATTCCAAGGTCAGCGGCACAGAGCAAAAGATTCAGCAGAAAATCATAGCGGGTGGAGTAGATCATTCCTTTGTCCTCCAGGTCAGATATTGTAAATGTTTGGTTTTCAGATGGCTGCGGTATCGCTTACTTACCGGGATGAACGTACCGGAGCGCAGTTCAATTCCGGTGTCGCTTAAGGACAGAATGTAGTCCATATTGACAATATAGGAAGCGTGCACCCGTACAAACAGCAGAGTGTCCAGGGACGCAATAACCTGGGAAAGCCGCCCGTAAAATTCGTAGGAAGTGTCCGGCGTGTACAGAGTAATTTGGCGCAACCGGGATTCCAGATAGACGCTCTCCCCCATGGGAATCTGGTATTGTCTCCGCTCAATATGAAAATGAAACAGGCGGTTTTGATTCCGAAGATAGTCCAGGGCGTCCAGAAGCGCTCGCTGGAGCACTTTGCTGTCCACAGGCTTTGAAAGAAAGCGGAAGGGCAGAGTTTCGAATACCTGGTATACATACTCCCGGTAGTCGGTAATATAAATGAGCAGACCATAGGGATCCCGTGCCCGGATGGCAGCGGCGGTCTCAATGCCGGAGAGACCCGGCAGGGAGATGTCCATCAGATAGATGGAATAGCTTAGCTGTTCCCGGCTAAGCTCCTTCAGAAGATCCTCCCCGGAAGAAAACACATCGGTAGAAGCCTCCGGCAGAAAGCCGGAAATCAGATTCTCCAGCTGTGCCTGTACTGGAACGCTGTCCTCACAGATGGCAATGGAAATCATAATAATCCTGTCCTCTTCTTACTTTTCATAACGTTTGATGTTGACAATCAACCTATATTATAAATGTCAAAGGACATAACCGCAAGCGGCATGGAAAGACAAAAATAGCAGATTGCCCTCTAATTATGACATCGAAAAAGCAAGCCGCCTGTTTGGTGGTATGCTGTGAAAAAAGGAGGGATGAATCTTGAATCTTGACAGAAAGTGGAAAACGGGCAGGACTGGCGGCATGCTTTCTGCTGATGGGATGCTGCGTGATGCTGTCCGGCTGTACGTTGTTGTCAGCAGCAGCTGGCAGTGGTAAGGAAGGAAATGCTTCCATGTCCGGAGATATTTTCGAGGAAAGAGAGCATGACTGCCGGATCACGGTGAAGGATGGCGAAGGTGAGGTACTGTATGAGAGCAGGGAGCAAGAAGTAATCCGTCATTTTGCAGAACTGGTGGAACCGCTGGAGGAGGAGATGGTGGAATTTTCCCGTCCAGAGCTAGAAGAGGTTTTATATGAGTTTGAGGCCTGGGATAATGATAAGATGGTTGCTTTTCAGTTATATGAACCGGGCACTGTGCTGTCCTGTGGTGTGGGATGGTTTCAGACCTATTTCCTGCTTCCAGAGGACTTAGCCAGGGAGTTTTCGGAGCCGGAAGAGTGGATGGAATAAGAAGTTTCATGCCGCCCGAAAATAAATGTATTCTCTTTCCGGCCTGACCGGTGTATACTGGAAAGAAAATGCCGGATGGTCAGATCCGGAAGAGGACAAGGGAGGAACCCAAGATGGGTGGCAGAATAATAAGGCAGTATATTGTGGATGCGTTTACCGATCACGTTTTTGGAGGAAATCCGGCGGCGGTCTGCGTGCTGGACCAGTGGCTTCCCCAGGAGATGATGATGTACATTGCGGGGGAAAATAATCTGTCGGAGACGGCTTTTGCCGTGAAGATAGAAAAAGGGTACCATCTGCGTTGGTTTACTCCGGGAGGCGAGATTGACCTGTGCGGCCATGCCACACCACAGGACAGCACAGTGCCCGGTTCATATAACTGAAAAGCAAC
>DBFBJF010000207.1:0-2773 GCA_048203265.1 Candidatus Merdiplasma sp. | reverse complement strand
CTTTCCCCCTCCCTTCCTGTATTCCCCCGGGCTGCAGCAGACCCTTTCCCTGAATACCCGGTTAAAGTAATACACATCCTCGTATCCGCTTTTTTCTGCCACGTCCAGCACACTCAGGTCAGTTTTCAGCAAGAGCTCCTTTGCCCTGCAAATTCTCAGTTTCTGTATAAAATCCCCAAAGGTAAGTCCTACATATTTTTTAAACCGCACGCTGAAATAGCTCCTGCTGATCCCCACCCTGGCCGCCACCTCAGCCACATGGATATGCCCTGTAAAATCCTGCTCCCCTATCTTTACCGCCTTCATAATACTCACCGCCTCATTTCCTGTGTCAGACTCAGCGTTTCTCCACTCTTCCCGCATCCTCCTGATCCACTCCAGGGCTTCCCAAACGGTATCAAACCAGGGAATATCTGTGTCTTTTCGCTCCAGCATCTCGTCCACCTTTCCCACACAGCGAAGCATCTGGCGCTCCAGCCGTCTTACATCCGGTCCGTATGATCTGGTGCGCTCTTCCAGCTCCTCATAAAAAATAGTGTCAAATACCCAGTACAGACTATCCCATTCCTTCTTCAGTTTCTCCCATTCTTCCTCCGACTCTTCCCGTATCTTACGGCTTCCTCTGCTCCTCTCCTCATACTTTTTCTCAATCCGTTCCAGCAAGGAATCTCCGTCCGCAAACTCCAGCGAGGCTTTTGAGATGTACTCCAGTCCTCCCAGCCGGATAACTGACTGGGCGTAGGAAAACTCCTCATAAAAGGTAAGTACCACAAAACGGATGTCCGGCTTTTCCCGGCTGCACACTTCCATAAATTCAATTCCATCCATTTCCGGCATGTCAATATCCACAAACACCAGGTCAACCTCATGTTCCCGCACAAACTCCAGGGCAGCTCTTCCGTTTTGCACGTCTCCCACCACCTGCATCTGATGTTTCTCCCAATTTAACAGAGAAATGATCCCCTGTCTGGCCAGCTTATCATCGTCCACAATTAGTACTTTAATCACAGACTCCATCTCCTTTTCTATTTTCCCCGGAGAGCGGAAGCAAAATCGTCACCTTCGTCCCCTTTCCCAATGTACTGTTTACATCCAGAATAGCCTCGCCCCCATAGACCGTCTCCAGCATTGACCTGACATAGCGCAGGCCAATGCCGCCTCTGGCTGCCTTCTTATCTTCTGTTCCTAAGGGACGGTTCAACTCCTCCAGCTTTTCCCGGCTCAGTCCTTCCCCGTAGTCCCTCACAATGATCACCCCATACTGGCGCTTGTAATCCTCAAAAATCCATATTTCCAGCCGTCCGCTGGTGCCAAGCCCGTGCTGGAGCGCGTTTTCAATGAGCGGCTGCAGCAGCATTCTGATCACAGGAGTATCCAGGTAATCTCCCTCCTCCACCTCCATCCGAACTTCAAAATCATACCGCTGTTTCTGTATCTCAATGTATTTCCTGGCAATTTCCACTTCCGTCCTCAGCGAACTCACCGCGCTTTCCTTGCCCAGATTATAGGATAAAATCGCCATAAAATTGTGGACAAATTCCCGAATGCGGGTATTGCCTGCCTGCTGAGCCATCCACTGAACTGAGTAGAGAGTGTTCAGAACGAAGTGGGGGTTAATCTGGTACATCAGCTTTTCCGCTTCCGCCTTTTTGCGAAGCTCCTCCTCCTGCTTTTCCCTCTCCTGGATCGTCCGCAGATCCCGGCGCATCCGGTCAATTCCGCTCAGCACCTGATCAAATTCCTCGATCCCCGTATCTTCTTTCACCTCCCCCAGATTTCCCCTTCCGGTCTCCGCGATCTCCTGCTTCAGCTTTTGAATGGGCTTGCCGATCATTTGATAGATGGCCAGCACAATCAAATAAAACAGGCAGAAGGAAATCGCCATGACAATGATCATCCGCATTCGCCACATATTAGATTCTTTGTTATAGACCGACATAGGTATAGCAAGAGCATAGTTAAATCCCATCCCGCTCTCTGCCGTCATCAGATAATTTCCATTTTTCTCAAAACCGGCGTAGTCCGACGCCCCTTCCCTCAGCGAAAGCGTTTCTCCCAGCTCAAAATCCTCCGTTTCCGTATAGCAGACTCTGCCGCTTTCATCCAGCAAAAGCAGCTGGTAGTCGCTCTCCTCAAAGGGCTCTACTCTTTTTTCCAGAAAGATATTCAGGCGGCGTTCTCCAAACTCCCGGTTTTTACTCAGCATGGAGATCAAGTACCCTTTCTCCTGCCCTCTGTCTTGTTCAATGCTGTAAAACACCCGATCTCCGACCTGCTGGATTTCTATTCTTCCATTCCACTCTTCCCGGATCTCCGAGACCGTTCCGCTTCCAAAAAGCATTTCCCCGCTTTCGGGATCTGTGTAGGAGACGGCCCGCACATCCAGATTTAAAAACAAAACATCGGAAATCTTTTCATCCAGTGTCTGTTTTTTTACAGCCTTCTGATACCCATCTCTCTCCCCCAGAAAATCCTCCACCGCATTCCCTGTATCGCCGCCGGTCTCCAGCTCCTTCATCACATTCATCAGACCCAGATATTCCTGGTCAATGCTGGACCTGATCTGTCCCAGCCTAAAGCGCATGGATCGCTGTATTTGCCGTCTCTCCACTGAGTAAACCGCCACCAGAGAAATCACAACGCTCACCAGCACACAGGCCAGCGTGCTGACCATAATAATCTGAAACAGCTTTTTCTTGATAGAGCACCCCTTCTTCACCGCCCCCGCCTCTCTTTCGACAATTTTGTACTATTCATCTTAACACATCTGTTT
>DBFBJF010000206.1:0-6055 GCA_048203265.1 Candidatus Merdiplasma sp. | reverse complement strand
ACGTAATTTTGACGCAAAACCCTGTGCAAAAATACACGATTTTCTGTAAGTCTGACGCAGTTACGCAACTTCGGATTTTTCTCGGAAATTTTTGAAAAACCCAGCAAAATCAAGGCTTTCGCGCCTTTCAAACCGGAACTTCGCCGATGTACTTACATTCCCATCTGCTTTGCCACTTCAGCCGCGAAATCCTCTTCCTTCTTCTCGATACCCTCACCGGTCTCGTAGCGAACGAAGGACTTGATGGTGATGTTCGCGTTGTTGGCCTTAGCTACCTCTTCCACATACTTGGCTACAGACTGCTTGCCGTCCTCAGCCTTTACGTATACCTGATCCATCAGGCAGATCTCTTTCAGCTCCTTGTTCAGACGGCCCATCACAGCGCCCTGAATAACCTTCTCGGGCTTGCCGGCCATCTTGGGATCATTGGCGATCTGTGCGGACAGAATCTCGATCTCATGGTTCTTATAATCCTCGGGAACCTCTGCGTCGGTCACATACTGGGGCTTCAGAGCGGCGATCTGCATTGCTACATTCTTCGCCATCTCCTTGATGTCATCATTTACCACATCGGTCACAACGTCAACCAGCACGCCGATTTTGCCGCCCATATGAGTGTAGGAAGCCACAAATCCGGCATCCTCGGTCACCTGTACGAATCTTCTGATGTTCATGTTCTCACCGATCACAGCGATCTGTCCGGCCAGAGCCTCGTTCACTGTCTTGGTGGTATCGAACTTCCAGGGCTCAGCCAGGAAAGCATCAATATCTGCCGCAGTGGTCTCCATGGCCTGCTCAGCAACCTGGGCAACGTATCCCTGGAACTTCTCGTTCTTGGCAACGAAATCGGTCTCGGAGTTTACCTCCACTGCCACTGCCTTCTTGCCATCCTCAGACACCAGCACCTTCACCAGACCCTCAGCGGCAATTCTGCCGGCCTTCTTCTGGGCGGTAGCCAGTCCCTTTTCTCTCAGCCACTCAATAGCCTTGTCCATATCTCCATCGGTGGCGGTCAGAGCCTTCTTGCAGTCCATCATGCCGGCACCGGTCATCTCTCTTAACTCTTTTACCATTCCTGCTGTAATAGCCATCGTTTTTCCTCCTGAAATCTATAGCAATAAGATATTGGGATCAAAAATGCCGGATGGGTGAAAAGCCCCGCCCGGGCCGCCATGTCCCTATGGCAGCCCGGTCAGGCCATTCACCCTGGCATCATCAAAATTACTCAGCGTCTGCAACAGCCTCTACGGGAGCTTCCTCTTCGATCTCGCCGGTGAACTCCTCACCCTCTGCGGCCTCTTCCTCAGCGCCCTGCTTTGCCTCGATGACAGCGTCAGCCATCTTGGACACGATCAGCTTCACGGCGCGGATTGCGTCATCGTTGCCCGGGATCACATAATCCAGCTCCTCCGGATCACAGTTGGTATCCGCGATACCGATCAGGGTAATACCCAGTGTATGTGCTTCCTGAACGCAGATTCTCTCCTTCTTCGGGTCAACCACAAAGATGGCATCCGGCAGTTTCTTCATCTCCTTGATACCGCCCAGGTTTCTCTGAAGCTTATCCATCTCCTTCTTCAGAGCAATAACTTCCTTCTTCGGCAGCACATCAAAGGTGCCATCCTCCTGCATCGCCTCAATGTCTTTCAGGCGCTTTACGCGGCTCTGGATGGTCTTGAAGTTGGTCAGCATACCGCCAAGCCATCTCTCGTTCACGTAGAACATACCGCATCTCTCAGCCTCTGCCTGAACAGCATCCTGGGCCTGCTTCTTGGTTCCTACAAACAGGATCGTGCCGCCGTCAGCCGCGATATCCGCTACTGCCTTGTAGGCCTCATCCACCTTGCCCACAGATTTCTGCAGGTCAATGATGTAGATCCCGTTTCTCTCGGTATAGATGTAGGGAGCCATTTTGGGGTTCCATCTTCTGGTCTGATGTCCGAAATGAACACCTGCTTCAAGTAACTGTTTCATTGAAATAACGCTCATGTCTCTTCTCCTTTTTGGTTAGACTTCCGTGTGTATCAGACTTCCTCCATCACCTTGCGGCACCAATGTCAGAATCCACACACGTGATTAATACTGCAACTCGTTCAGTATAGCATAAAGGGCCTGCATGACGCAAGCCCCTTTTTCCATATTTTGTTCCTATTCGTTACTATTCCCTTCGCAATGCCTCGATGGGGTCCAGATTGGCCGCCTGCACCGAAGGAAGAAAACCAAAGACAATGCCGATCACCATGGAAAACACCACCGCGATCACTGCAGCGGGGATGCTGATGCCCACCGCCACGCCGGTGATCCGGTGTATCACCTGGGATGCCCCCACGCCGGCAGCCACGCCCAGAAGTCCTCCCAGGCTGGTAAGCACGGCAGCCTCCGTGAGAAACTGCCCCAAAATCGTCCCCTTCCGGGCGCCGATGGCCTTTTTCAGGCCGATCTCACTGGTACGCTCTGTGACTGACACCAGCATAATGTTCATTACGCCGATGCCGCCCACCAGCAGGGAGATGCCCGCAATCCAAACCAGCTGCATATTGGTGGCATTGCTCAGCTCCTGAAGCTGTCTGGCCTGTCCCAGCAGATCCTCCGCCTGATAGGTGATGGTGGAATCCGTGCTGGTGATAGTGGCATTCAGAATGTTGGCGGTCTGCTGGCCGGCCCTGGTCATGTCATCGGTGCTGGTGGCTTTGATCACCACATTCTCCGGTTCATCGTAGTTGTACACGATGGGCCAGGATGCCTTGGGGATGAACATCTTTCCGGTGGTATCCCCGGAATATGTGTAGTAGTCATCAATGGAATTAATATCCGGCTCAAAGGTGGATACTTCATCCACCACTCCCACCACCGTAAAGGGGGTCCCCGAAATCTCCACCGTCTTCCCCAGCGGATTCTCGTCCGCAAACAGATTGTCCGCCGTTGTCTGATCCACAATCACGACCGTCCGGTACAGTTCATAATCCTTGTCAAGGAAATTTCTCCCGGTTTTCACCACGTAATTGCAGGTGGAGAAATAAGAAGTATCAATGCCCAGAATATTTACCTCTGTCAGGGCTGTATTCTGATAGTACACCCCCTCCGACACATATCTGCTGGTGTAAGTGGTTGCAGCTTCCACCTGGTCCAGAGCAAGAATGGAATCCAGCGTTTCCTGGGTGATGGTGGGGATTCCTTGGGGGATGCTGGAGGAGTCGTAAATCGTATAATCATATCCTCCCTGCCGCAGCTTCACCTCCACCGTATTGTTTCCCGATCCCACCAGCTGGTTTTTGATTTGCTCATTGGTGCCTGTGATGGTGGCCACAATGGCAATGATGGCCGCAATACCGATGATAATACCCAGCATCGTCAGGAATGACCGCATCTTGTGAGACCAGATGCCCTGAAATGCCAGTCTGATATTCTCTAACAAAGTTACGCCTCCTGTCAGCCTACATAATAGTCATTTGATTCCAGATAATCCACCTCCCGGGTGGCGGCTCCCTCCACCACATCGTCCCCGTAGGGGAAGGCGATTTTATCGTCCGTGGTGAGCCCTGTCTTGATCTCCGTGGCGGAATTATAAATCACCTGTCCGGTCTGCACGTACTGTTTCTTCAGCAGCCCGTCCTCCCCCTGGATGTACACGTACTTCCGGCCGTCGCTCTCTGTCCGGATAAAGTAGTTCTCCAGATAGATACCCGTGGTGGGAGAGTCATCGATCAGCTGCAAATCCACATACCCTTCCGAGAGTCCTTCCGCGTCCTCAATGTAAGCCAAGAAGGGATAGTAGGAAGCGTTGGTGTTGTCACCGCCGTAGCTGTAATAATAGTCGCTGCTCTGGGTGGGATACATGGAAATCTCCGTGATGGTGGCCGTAAACGTAATGCCAGAGTCATAGGAAGTTCCCTGCACCTGATCTCCCACCGAGACGGTGTCCAGGCGCATCTCATTGAGGCTTCCCTGCACGTACATGCCGGCCTCTCCGGTAATCACAATAAAGTCCTCCTCTGCCACGGAATCCTCCAGGGTTCCCGCGGATTTCACGATGCCGTCCATGGTGCTCCTGACAATCTGGTTGTCCAGGGTCCGGTCATACTGGGTCAGCCTCAGTTCGGATTCCCGGATCTGCAGCTGGGTCTCCTCAATATCTCTCTGCTGTTCCTCTATGGCCGCCTTCAGCTCCTCCGCTGTATAGCTCTCCCCGGCATCTCCGAAATCGCCAAAGTCTCCGAAGTCTCCGAAATCGCCGAAGTCGTCATAGAACTCGCTCTCCGTCTCCACTTCCGGCTCTGTCTCCTCCAGTACATCCAGCCGGTTCAGCCTTGCCACAAAGGCAGCCAGCTCCTCCCGGTATGTATACAGGAAATCCCGGTAATCCTCATTGACCCATGCGGTCTGAGGCAGGTCATAGTAAGCGTCCACCGCATTCCGGATCTGCTCTTCCAAAGCCCGGATAGTCTCATCATCCATATCATCCACTGACATGTTCTGTGTATCAGGCAGTTCCTCCTGCACCTGATCCCCTTTGTCCGGAAGCTCTGTGGACAGTTCCTGATCGGCCCCTGTTTCCTCCTCCTGGTCGTTTTCCGGCACATACTGGGGATTCAGCTGTTCCATACAATATACAAACCAATAAACACAGGCTCTCTCATAGCCCTGGATCAGCACCGCCGCAGTGCTGTCACCCACAATCGACTGTACGGACGGATTCAGCGAGTAGGTTCTCACCACCCGGTTCTCCCCCAGCACATCCAACCCGTCAAGCTGCTGTTCCGAGACAACAGCCAGCTGCTCTCGGTAAATACGCAGCGCCTCCGTAATATCCGATGCGATCAGCGTATCAAAATCCTGGGTGGAAAACTGATTCACCCTGGTGAGAAACGCGTTGGCGGCGGAAATCACTGCCGCGGAATCCAGCTCAAGCGTCTCATCTCCGGCAGGCTGGCTGTCATCCGTGATCAGAGTGTCCTCTCCAGGTCCGGAGGTTTCAGCTGTACTGCCATCCTCTTCCAACAGCTGATCCCCTGTCTGGGTGGTTTCGCTCTCGCTGGAAGGCGGATTCTCCGTCCCGCTCTCCGGTGCACTGGTCTCCGGCGCGCTGGTTTCCGATTGGCTTTCGCTTTCCGTGTTTCCGGATCCCGCCGTACTTCCGCCGTCCTGGCCGCCTTCCTCCACAATAATCTCTCCGGCCGTCGCTCCGCCTCCGCTCTGGTTTCCGCTCTCATCCACAATGATCTCTCCCGCCGGGGAGCTTGAACCGGAACCTGAACTGTTCTGGCCGTTGCCATCGCTGATGATGGCCCCCGCCTCCTGCCCTGCTGAAGCAGGCGTCTGGCTTCCGCTCCCCGCGTCCTCGATCAGCAGATCATCGGAGGCAGTCATCACATCGGTGTTTATCTCCAGAGAGGCGGTGGGAGTGGTATTCTGAAGCTTCTCCAGCGCTTTTTGCTGGGACGCCAGCTCCAGCTCCAGGCTCTGCTTTGTCAGGTCCTCCATCTCCCGTTGCAGTTCTGTCAGAGTCATATCATATTCCAGAAGGGGATCCCCTATCTTTACCTCATCCCCGGTCTCCACATAAACCTTCACCAGCTCATAATCCGAGTTGAGCTGAACCGTCTGGGTATCTCTGGAAATAATCGTTCCGGACATGGTATTCGTATCACCCCAGAAGGTGTAGTTTACATTCGCTATGGGGACAACCTCCACAGGCTGCTTTCTTGCCTGCATGGCATAGTAAACGCCGTAGGCAATGCCGCCCGATGCCGCAGCTGTCACTGCCACAGCGATAATCACTGTCCTAACTTTCATGTTTATCCCCTCCACGTTCAGAGAGCACTCCATCAAAGATATCCACGACCCGCTTCGCGTACCGGGCGATCTCCGGAGCATGGGTAATCATGACAATGGTAACCCCCTCCTGGTTCAACTCTCCGAAAAGCTCCATCAGCTGTGTGCTGGACTTGGAATCCAGTGCGCCTGTGGGCTCATCCGCCAGCAGGATCTTGGGATGATTCACCATGGCTCTCGCGATGGCCACCCTCTGTTTCTGACCTCCTGACAACTGTGTGGG
>DBFBJF010000205.1:0-9068 GCA_048203265.1 Candidatus Merdiplasma sp. | reverse complement strand
TTGTTGGACTTTGCGGAGAAGATGGAGCTGAAGAAGGAACAGGGAGACAGGAGGGAGAGCGGTGAAGATATTTTTGATTGAGGATGAGGAGGCAATCCGCCGGGAACTGACGGAACTCCTGGAGAAATATGGATACCAGTGTGAAACCAGCGATCAGTTTGAGGGGATTGCCGGTCAGGCGCTGTCTTCCGGGGCAGAGCTGATTTTGCTGGATTTGAATCTGCCCTTCGGGGATGGCTTTGCGGTTTGCCGGGAAATCCGAAGGACGTCCGGCGTTCCCATCATTGTGCTCACCAGCCGGAATACGGATTTCGATGAGCTGATGAGCCTGAATATCGGGGCGGATGACTTTATTACAAAGCCTTATAACGGCCAGGTATTGCTGGCCCGCATTCAGAGACTGTTGGAGCGAACCTGCTGTCCGGAGAGCGGCGCGGTTCTCTCCTGCGGCGGGCTGACCCTGAATCTGCCGCGCGGGACTGCCAGTCACGGGGGCGAAGAGGTATGACGGGAGGACCGGCTGCTTCAGGAGTAACGCCTCAGAATTGACGGAGATATTTTACAAGACATTTCTGCTGTCCGGTGGTACAATGGTTCTTACCGGACAGTTTTTATGGAGATGAGGAGGAGTTTGACTTGAAAGAGGGACAACGAGGGGGACACATCTGTGCGCTGATTACGATTTTAATCTGGGGGACTACGTTTATTTCCACCAAGGTGCTTCTGGCGGATTTCCAGCCGGTAGAGATATTGTTCTTCCGTTTTGTGCTGGGACTGCTGGCGCTGTTTCTCGCCTGTCCCAGGCGGCTGAAGGGTGCGAATCTCAGACAGGAGGGAACTTTTGTCCTGGCGGGACTGTGCGGCGTGTGCCTGTATTATTTGCTGGAAAACATTGCCCTGACCTATACGCTGGCCTCCAACGTGGGGGTAATCATCTCAGTGGCGCCCTTTTTCACAGCGGTGCTGTCCCGGATTTTTTTAAAGGAAGAGGGAAAGATGGGAGCCGGTTTTTTTCTGGGTTTTGGAGTGGCCATGGCGGGGATCTGCCTGCTGAGTTTCGGCGGCTCCCGGCTGGAGATCAATCCCGCCGGAGATCTTCTGGCCCTGGTGGCAGCCTTTGTCTGGGCCTGCTACTCGGTGCTCACGAAGAAAATCAGCGGTTTTGGTTATCCCACGATTCTCACCACCCGGCGGACGTTTTTCTACGGAATTGTTTTCATGATCCCGGCGCTGTTTTTCTTTGACTTCCGGTGGGATCTGAGCCGGTTTCTCCAGCCTGTGTACGCGTTCAACATCCTGTTTCTGGGATTTGGCGCCTCCGCCCTGTGCTTTGTCACCTGGAATATTGCGGTGAAGCGGCTGGGGGCGGTGAAGACCAGTGTATATATTTATATCGATCCGGTGATTACGGTGGTCACCTCCGTGTTGATTCTCCATGAGCGGATTACGGTGACTTCCGCCCTGGGAACAGTGCTCACTGTGGCGGGCCTGTTTCTCTCCCAGGGACTGTCATTTCCCAGAGCGGGAGCGCGGACCTGAGCGGCTGGGTGGATGATACGGACATTACGAATGTCTCATTCTCCCTGGCGGATGCCGGGGCATACCGGACCGCGGGGGCCAGCAAGGCGATCCCGGGATTTGATGTGATCGACTACGGACAGGAGGACTATGTGTTCGGAAGCCGGGAGAAGGATGCTCGGCACTGGAATACTTATCTTTTGGATATTTTTGAGGAATACAGAGATGTTTTAGAGCCGCTGTTTAACAGGAATGAGTGAAATAAGCGGTGAATGACAAAGGAGCTGCTGCAGCGCAGAATACTCTGGCTTGCAGCCGGCTCCTTTTTGCGTGATTAGAAAATCTGTTGAAGCCCCCTGCATCACGGCGCAGAAACAGCCGGATCCTGTCTCTTCTGCCGGCTCTGCTGTACCCGTTTATTCAGATGTCGGTCAATGATGAGCAGGAAGACCACCGATGTGATGACGGAGCTGACCCCGTCCGCCAGGGGTTCCGCGTAAAAGGCGGAGGACGCCTGGAAAAACAGGGGGAGCAGGATGGTCCCGGCCACGTACATGGATTTGCGCAGGATGGAGAGGGAGAGGGCGGTCTTCGTTCGCTCCATGGCGGTGAGGGCGTCCACGAACACGTACTGAAAGCTTAAAGGAATGATCATCAGAGTGAAGGTGCGAATGCCCCACACTGAGAAATCCATGTACTCCGGAACCGTGGTAAACAGCAGCACAAACACCTTGGGCAGAAAACGGGAAACCAGGAACATCAGGGTGGTAAAGCCCAGCATCAGCTTCAGGGTGCAGGCCACGGTCTGCTTTACACGCCTGGTGTGCGCCGCCCCGTAATTGTAGCTGATAATGGCCTGGCTGCCTCCGCTGATGCCGATCATGGGGGAGGTGATCAGCTGCATATAGCTCTGGACAATGGTGGCGCAGGTGATCAGCATATCTCCCTGGGAGGGACCGCCGTAGATCTGAAGCACGGTGTTCATGACGATGAGCAGGATGCTGTCAGTAGCCAGGATCAGGAAAGGAGACATGCCAAGGTACAGGATCCTGGTCATTACTTTGCGGTCGTATCCCCCAAAGGTAATGCGAACCGGTACTTTTTTGCCAAGCAGGAAGGACAGAGCAAAGGCGCAGGATGCCATCTGGGAAATGACCGTAGCGATGGCCGCTCCGGCCACATCCATGTGGAATACAAAGATAAACAACGGGTCCAGCAGGATGTTGAAGAGGGCGCCGATGAGCACGGTGGCCATGCCGGCCAGGGGAAATCCCTGAGAATTGATAAAGTAATTCAGTCCCGTGGCCATCAGGGCAAAAAAGGTCCCCGCTGTGTAGATAGTCATGTAGGTGTCAGCGTAGACAAAGGTGACATCGCTGGCCCCAAACCACATCAGCAGACTGTCCTTTAAAATAAGAAAGAGGACGGTCAGCGCCAGGGAAAAAACGGTAAGCATAAAAAAGGAGTTGGCCAGAATCTGCCGCGCTTTGGGAAGATTTTTTTCGCCCAGCCGGATGCCAAAAAGGATGGACCCGCCGATTCCCACCAGGGTACCGAAGGAGGAGAGCAGGGTAACGATGGGGCCGCATACCCCTACGCCGGCCAGGGCCACCGGACCGATTTCCGGAATATGGCCGATGTACATCCGGTCAATGATACTGTATAATACGTTTACAAACTGGGCGATCATTGCCGGGATGGCAAGACGAAAGACCAGTGAGGGAACAGGAGCGTTCCCCAGATCGGCAGCGGAATTCATAGCTGATTGCCTCCAAAGTCAAAAATTTTGATGCCGGGTGCCGGATTGAACGGATATCAGGGGCGGTCCCGGACGGAAAAAATGTGCCCAATATGAGCACCTGGAACAATATAGCAGATTTCACAGGGGGATTCAACTAAAAATTATGGAGAAAAAATGTTAAAAATGCGCATAAGAAAAGCTGTACGGTTTCGAAACGGTATGATAAGATAAAGCCAAGAAAATACAAGGGAGGTCCGGCCTATGAATATGAGGAAGGAAGTTTATGTAACCAGTGATTCCAGGCTGTTCGGAGTGGTGCAGGACGAATTGAGAAAGCGGAATATTGAGTACAAAACGAAAATGGTAAACTCCGGAACCGGAAACCGCATGACGGGGACCTGGCTGGGACAGATCGGGGAGCGTCCTCAGCTTGGAATGATGTATTATGTATACGTGGACGAAGACCAGGTGCAGGCGGCAAAGAAAGTGATTGCAGAGGTACTGCGGGAATGACCAGGGAAACTCTGGGCATTATAGACAAAAATAAAGTGGATAAATTATAAAAAATGCCAGTTTACAAAGCAAAAGACTTAAGATAGGATACGCATATAAGTGAAATCGATAACACAAAATTACGGGGGTAATGGAAGTTATGATGAAATTTTATGGAAAACCCGTTTATAAGGGAATAGCGATCGGCCCGGTGGTGGTTCTGAAAAAAGAGGACCAGAAGGTAAAGCGCAATAAGGTTCAGGATCCTGACCTGGAGATCCGCCGGGTGGAGGACGCCGTGAAGATGGCCCAGGATCAGCTGCAGAAGCTCTATGACAAAGCGGTGGTGGAGGTGGGCGAGACCAGCGCCGCCATCTTTGAAGTGCATCAGATGATGCTGGAGGATGAGGATTATCTGGACGCCATCACCAATATGATCAAAAACGAGCTGGTGAGCGCCGAGTACGCTGTAGCTGTTACCGGGGACAACTTCGCGGAGATGTTTGCCGGTATGGACGATGATTATATGAAGGCCAGATCGGCGGATGTAAAGGATATTTCCAACCGGCTGATCCAGTGCCTCAGCGGGGAAAGTGGGAACGATTTCAATTTCAGGGAACCCTGTATCATCGTTGCCGATGATTTGAGCCCCAGCGAGACGGTGCAGATGGATAAGGAAAAGATTCTGGCCTTCGTGACGGTACACGGTTCGGCCAATTCCCACACCTCCATTCTGGCCCGGATGATGAACATCCCGGCTCTGATTGGCGTGTCCATGGACTTGGATAAGATTGAGAACGGCACCAAAGCCATCGTGGATGGTATGCAGGGCGAGGTAATTTTCGATCCCAATGAGTTTGTATGCCAGGAGGCGCAGGAGCGGCTGGAGAAAGAAAAAGAAAAGCTGAGGCTGCTTCAGGAGCTGAAGGGCAAGGACAATGTGACCCAGAGCGGCAGAAAGATCAATGTGTACGCCAATATCGGCGGCGTGGGCGATGTGGGGTACGTCCTGGAAAATGACGCGGGCGGCATTGGGCTGTTCCGCAGCGAATTCCTTTATCTGGGCAGGGACGATTTTCCCTCGGAGGATGAACAGCTTCAGGCATATCGCCAGGTGCTTCAGACCATGGGAGAGAAGAAGGTGATTATCCGGACCCTGGACATCGGAGCGGACAAGCAGGTGGATTACTTTAACCTGGGGAAGGAAGAGAATCCGGCGCTGGGATACCGCGCCATCCGCATCTGCTTAAAGCAGCCGGACATTTTTAAGACTCAGTTGCGGGCTCTGTTCCGGGCCACCGTTTACGGGAACCTTTCCATCATGTATCCTATGATTACCTCCACGGAAGAAGTGGAGAAAATTTATGAGATTGTGGATGAGGTGAAGCGGGAGCTGGAGGAATCCCAGATCACCTTTAAGGTGCCGGAGCAGGGAATCATGATTGAGACCCCGGCGGCGGTTATGATCAGCGATGAGCTGGCCCAGATGGTGGACTTTTTCAGTATCGGGACCAACGATCTGACCCAGTATACTCTGGCGATTGACCGTCAGAATGAGAAGCTGGATGATTTCTACAATCCTCATCACAAAGCGGTGCTTCGGATGATTCAGATGGTGACGGAGAATGCCCATAAATATGGGAAATGGGCCGGCATCTGCGGCGAGCTGGGAGCAGATCTGGAGCTGACAGGGGAGTTTGTGAAGATGGGCATCGATGAGCTGTCTGTATCGCCTTCCATGATTTTGCCTTTGAGAAAGCGGATCAGAGAATTGGCGTGATCACCGGGAACGTTGAGATACAATTCACTGTGCGGAAAACGGGCATGGTGGATTCCATGGAGGATGAATGGGGCTGCCGCAATCAGCATGCAACTTTGCGGCAGCCCTTCTTTCCGCAAGCAGTGAGCGAAAGGCTATGCTTGCGGCGATATTTTTGACTGCGGGAGGATGATATTGATAGCTATGGAGCAGAGATTGATTTTTCTGGACATAGACGGAACTCTGACAGAACCGGGAAGCAACACTCCCCCGAAGAGTGCGCTTGAGGCGATACGGCGGGCCAGAGAGAACGGACATCTTGTGTTCTTGTGTTCGGGGAGAAATTACGATATGCTTTCCCCTCTGCTTCAGTATGAGTTTGACGGAGTGGCGGCAAGTTCCGGCGGGTACGTGATATGCGGGGGAGAGGTGATTTACGATTGTCCCTTAACGGAAGAACAGAAGGACCGGGCTTTGCGGGTCCTGAGGGAAAATGGCGTGTACTGCACAGTAGAGTGCAGAGAAGGGGCATTTACCGATGAGGGATTCAAAGAATTTCTGCGGGACAAGGCGGGACGGGAGGGAAACAGTGAGATGCTTCGCTGGAGAGAGCAGATTGAGAAAACGCTGAATATTCTTCCCATGAAGCAATACCGCGGACAGCCGGTATATAAGATCACAGTGATGAGCCAATCTTTGGATCAGCTGAGGGCCTCCCAGGAAAGATTGGATCAGGATTTTGCGTTTTGTATACAGGATCTGGACCAGGGAGGTCTCGTGAATGGCGAGGTGGTAAACCGGAAGTTCGATAAAGGGCGGGCCGTTTTGAGAGTCTGCAATTATCTGAAGATTCCGGTGGAAAATTCGGTGGCGTTCGGTGACAGCATGAATGACCGGGAGATGATTGAGACGGCAGGCCTGGGGATCTGTATGGAAAACGGAAGCCCCGAGCTGAAGAGAATAGCAGATGATATCTGCCCGCCGGTGGGAGAGAACGGCCTGTGGGAAGGATTTCGCAGGCACGGACTGATCTGACATGGCGCGGGAATACCGGATCCAGGAATATGACGGAAATAGCAGGTACAGAAAGGGAAGGAGCGGTGCGGATGAACATAGCAGAGATTGCGGAATTGGCCGGAGTATCCAGAGCGGCCGTTTCCCGTTATTTTAATAATGGATATATATCGGAAGAAAAGCGGGAAGCGATCCGGAAGGTGGTGGAGGAGACGGGATACCGTCCCTCTGTGCAGGCCCAGACCCTGAGAACCAAAAAGACAAAAATGATCGGTGTGATTGTGCCAAAGGTGGCCTCCGCGTCCATTGGCAGGATTGTGGAGGGGATTCTCTCTGTGCTCAATGAAAGCGGATACCATATGCTCCTGGCGGTGACCCAGAACGATCCCGGAAAGGAACTGGAGTATCTGGCGGCCTTCACTGACAAGCAGGTGGATGGTGTGATTCTGGTGGCCACGGTGTTTCAGGCAGAGCACAAGAAGCTTTTAAGCCAGATGCCGGTGCCTGTGGTGATTGTGGGGCAGAGACTGCCCGGATACTGCTGCGTGTTTCATGACGACTACCATGCCACCTATGATCTGACCCGGCTGCTTCTGGAAAAAGGAAGAAGGCAGTTGGGATACCTTGGCGTACTGCAGCAGGATAAGGCGGTGGGAGCTGAGCGATACCGCGGATTTAAGGACGCGGTGAGAGACGAAGGATGCGGCGAGCTGGCCCAGCGCCATGTGATCGCGGCTTTCAGCGTGGCCTCCGGATATGAGAAAGCGGGAGAAATTCTGGAGCGTTATCCGCAGCTGGACGGTCTGGTGTGTGCCACTGACTCCATTGCGGCGGGAGCTATGCAGTATCTTCAGGAACGGGGGATCTGTGTACCTGACCGTATTCTGGTGGCCGGACAGGGAGATTCCGAGATGTCCAGGGTTACCAATCCCCCCATGATTACAGTACACTATTCTTACGAGCGAAGCGGGGAACTGGCGGTTCAAATGCTGATGGAAACCATCAGCCAGGAAGAAACTGTACTCAAAGAAATAAAGCTGGGATATTATCTGGTAGGAAATGGATGCGGCAATGGCAACGCTTCCCTTGATGACCGGAAGCCCTCGGACAAAGCCCTGTCGTGACTTGACAGGGCTGTTTTTTTATCTGATAATGGTATGGAGGTGACAAGATTGAGACAGTGTATGGATGCCGATAATCTTCATCGGCGGTTAAAAAAAATTATCGGGCAGCTCCAGGCCATCGATCGAATGATAGACGAGGATGTGCCCTGCGAGGATATATTGGCCCAGATGAACGCGGCTAAATCTGCCATTCACAAATGTGGACAGGTAGTATTGGAAGGCCATATTAAACATTGCGTGAGAGACGGGATCGAGCATGGCGATGCGGACAAAACCATTGCCAGCTTTACCAAAGCGGTGGAGCGCTTCTCAAATATGTCCTGACACCAGGGTCAAAAGCCTGCCTTCACGCCATGCTTGCATGGCAGGAGAGGCAGGCTAATTGACCCGCCCCCACAAGAGAGGAGAATACAGATGGAAGAATTGATTAAGGTGGATGCCATGGGGGATCAGTGCCCGATCCCTGTGGTAAAAACGAAGAAGGCTCTGGATGGTCTGACCGGTCCGGGAGCGGTGCAGACCCATGTGGACAATGAGATTGCGGTTCAGAATCTGACCAAGCTGGCCAGACAGCAGCAGATGGAGTGCCGGGCCGAAAAGGTGGCGGAGGGGCATTTTGTGGTGACCATCCGGACAGAGCACGGGTTGAAGGCAGAGAGCGGCAATCAGGCGGAAACTAAGGAAGGGAAAGCCGGCGAAGTAAAATCGGTGGAAGAAGAAACGATCTGCCAGCCGGGAAGCATAAAAAAAGACACGGTGGTGGCCGTATCCAGCGCCTGCATGGGACAGGGAAATGAAGAACTGGGGAAGGTTCTGATGAAAGGCTTCCTCTATGGCCTGAGTCAGTTGGAGGAGCTGCCGGGAACCATCCTCTTTTATAACGGAGGGGCAGCCCTGACCACGGAGGGGTCAGATTCCCTGGAAGACCTGAAATTGATGGAGGCCCAGGGGGTGACGATAAAAACCTGCGGAACCTGCCTGAACTACTATCACCTCACCGATGCTCTCGCAGTGGGGGAGGTGACGAATATGTACGATATTGTGGAGACACTGGCCGGGGCATCCAGGATTATTAAGCCCTGAGGGCAGACGATTACTCCCGAAAATCAAAGAAATTTTTGATGGGAACATCCAGCGCATCGGAAATATCAAAAAGCTTATCCAGAGAAATGGATTTTTCCATATTAGGCGCTTCCAGATTACTGATATGGGTTCTGCTCACATCGATCAATTCTGCTAACTGCATCTGTGTGATGCCTTTTAGTTTACGGTAATAGGCGATTGTCAAGCCCAACTGCCGGTACTGGTTTTGGCGTTTCTTGGTCATAGCCTGCCTCCTGTGTCATGACCTTAGTGTATCCCTTTTCATGGGAAAACAAAACAATCCATAACTTGGTATTTGCAAAGATATAATTTGCAA